>DATJVC010000026.1 GCA_035501935.1 Gammaproteobacteria bacterium
GAAGCCGATGGGCAGATATTCGCCGTCCCGCAGCATGTCGCGCACCAGCGTTTCACCCGCCTGCCCCGCGCCCACGACCAGCACCCGCCGCCCGCCAGACAGGACGCGGAAATTCAAACCGTGATCCTTCCACAAACGGTAAAGGAGACGCGGTCCGCCCAGCAGCAGAATAAGAAAGACCGGATAGAGGACAAACGTGGTGCGTGGCACGCCTTCCAGGCGGGTGAAAATAAACAGCAGCAGCAGCGAACACAGCGAACCGGCGGCCACCGCGCGCAGAATATTCCACAAATCCGGGATGCTGGCGAAGCGCCACAGACCGCGGTACAGCCCCACCGGCCACAACACCATGCCCTGCGTCACCACGACGATCAGCATGGAGATGACGTTCCGGTACCAGTCGATCTGATCGAAATAAAAATTGAAGCGCGCGAGCCACGCCAGTTGCCAGGCCAGCCCCACCATGAGCAGATCGTGCAAAATAACCGCCGTCCGGCGATTGAAGCGAATCATGAGCCCGCAGTTCCCCTCTGTTGCCGATGCCTTCTGTGCACCGCCACCCACACCGCCGCGAACAGCATCGCGGACAGACCAACAACAAGCATCAAACCATTATTCCACAGCATTCCCAAACCGACCAAGGGCCATAGCACGACGACATTGTAAACAAGCACCATGACGGCGACGCGACGATGACTCCAGCCCAGTTGCGCCAGACGCTGATAGGCGTGGCTGCGATGCGCGCGGTACCAGCGCTCGCCGGTGAGCATGCGGCGCACCAGCGTGAAAGTCGCGTCCCAGAAAAACACACTGAGAATGACCGTCCACAGCACCAGCGGTATCGCTCCGCTTTTTTCTCCAGCCATTGCCAGCACGCCGAAGGTGTATCCGAGGAAACAACTGCCGACGTCGCCCATGAAGATCCGCGCCGGCGGCCAGTTCCAGAGCAGGAATCCCGCGGCCGCGGCGGCCACCGCCAGCGACAGCATGCCGAGCCCGGGCTGGCCGCGGGCCAGAAACAGGACAAAGCCCGCCATGCCGGCGCAGACGGCCTGCGTGCCGGCGATGCCGTCGGTGCCGTCCATGAAATTGTAGAGATTGATCAGCCAGGCAATAAACAATATCGCGATCGCCGAACCCAGCACGTATCCCGGCTCCCAGCGGACAAAGCCCAGATTGAATGAACTCATGCCGCCCAGGGCGTGCACCGCCCATGCGGCCGCGAGCAGGTACGCCGCGACGCGGGTCAACGCGCTCAAGGGATAATGGTCATCGGTCCAGCCCACCAGCGCCACGGCCGTGCCGCCGATCACCAGCGCCGAAACCAGACCGAGCGGCGGCAGGCGGCGCTCGGTCGCCAGCCACGCCACGGCGAGCAACACCATGAATACAATCGCCGCGCCGCCGCCACGCGGCGTAGGCACCGAATGCAAACTGCGATCGTTGGGCACGTCCAAAACCGCCCCGCGCTCGGCGTAACGGCGCACCACGCCGGTGAGCAGCGCGGAACCCGAGAAAATGACAATGAGAATCAGCGCGTCCACGGTAATTGCCTGAACCATGATGCCGTGCGCGCCAGCGCCTCCGGCGCGGGCACCGGCGGCGACCAGGATAATTCATTGCGAATCAACGCATCGTCAGCGACCAGCGAACCCATAAGGCGCCGCATCAGCCGCGGCCGCAACAACAGATAGGCGCCAAAATGCAACAGCATCGGCGGCACGCCGTACAAACGTGGGGGCCGGTTCAATGCAGCCGCCACCGCGCGGATCAGATCCGGCGTCGAGACATCCATGTCCCTGACGAGATAAGTCCGTCCCGCCGCCGAATTATTCTCAAGGCAGGCGCGCACGGCGTCGGCAAGATTGCCGACATAGATCAAACTGCGCAGATTCCTGATATGCGCGAATGGCAATGGCCAGCCGAGATCAATCATGCGCATCAAGCGTAGAAAATTTGCGCCCACGCCCGGTCCGTACACCAGCGGAGGCCGCAAAACCGCGACCGCCATCCCCGTTTCGTGCGACACCCGCCGCAACACCTGCTCCGCCTCCCATTTACTCGCTGCATAAGCGTCGACGGGTTGCGGGGCGTCTGTCTCCGAAAAACGCCGCCAGGTACCGTCGGGCAGTCTTCCGGTGTGCTCACCGTGAACCTTGATGGAACTCATGAATACAATTCGCTTCACGCCGCGCTGCGCCGCCTGGCGTGCGAGGCTCTCCGCGCCACCCACATTGACACGCCGGTATTCGGCCATCGGATCGGCAGCGCGGTCCCGCATGACATGCGCACGACCGGCGAGATGAACCACGGCGTTCATGCCCTCCAGCGCATCATTCCAATTGGTATCGACGTCCACAGTTCGCACCGGCACCCAATCTTTCAATCCGGTGATATCGCCGGCTGGTGCCAATTGGCGGCCCGTACCACGCACGACGTACCCGGCCAGCGCCAGCAATGCACTGACATGCCGGCCGATGAATCCACTCGCCCCCGTCACCAGCACGTTTTTAATATCCATCTAAAAAAGGCCGTTCGCCCCGAGGTATCGAAGGGCAGGCTCCATATTGTTACGCGATTTCGTCGTGCTTCGATACCTCAGCACGAGCGGTTTTTATCCGCCTTCATCCGCCTACCGCCTTTGATTCCAAAAGCTGGCGGTAAAGGGACAGGGTTTCGGCAACCACCTTCTCGACTGAAAACTCCGCCTCGACCAGGGCCCTGCCCCGCCCGCCCATCCGCCGGCGCATTGCCGCATCATCAAGCAACTGCCGGATCGCAGTTGCCAGCGCGCCAGCATTGCGCACCGGCACGCGCAGGCCGTTTTCACCCTCGTGGACAATCTCGCGGCACCCCGGCACATCCGCGGCCACAATTGCCCGTCCGCAGGCGGCGGCTTCGACCAATACCTTGGGCAGTCCCTCGCGATAAGAAGGTAAACAAACAATTGACGCCTGCACCAGCACGTCAGGCATGTCATCCCGCCGGCCCCACCATTCCACAATGCCTTCCCGCCGCCACCCGTCCAGTCGGGCGGGCCGGATTGAGGCCGGATTCTCCGGATCCGTGTCCCCGACCAGTACAAACCGCGCGCGCTGCCCCGAGGTTTGAAGTCGCCGCGCCGCTTCGACAAATTCGGCCACACCCTTGTCCCATAGCAAGCGTGAAGCCAGCATCACGACAGGATCGCCTTCTGATTCAGGCTGCGGTGTGAATAGCTTCACGTCCACGCCCGAGCCACGAATCAAATGTATGTTCTGTGCGGGCACGCCCTGTTCCATCAGCCAGCGGGCATCATCCGGATTCTGCACGATCACCGATCCACGTTTGAGCAGGAATGAAAACAGGGCGCGCACCACGGCGCCCAACAGCCGCGCTGTGGGGCTGTTCGAAGTAAACAACCAGCCCAGGCCGGCAAGCGCATTCACCACGTGCGGAGTACGGGCGGCGAGTGCGGCCAGGCTGCCGTAAAGCACCGGCTTCATGGCCACATGATGCGCGATGTCCGGCCGCTCACTGCGATAGAGGGTGATCAAACGCATCAACAAAGCAAACTCGATGAAGGGATTCATGCCGCGCCGGCGCAACTCCAGGGGGATTAGCCGCAAGCCGGCATTTATTATTGTGCTGCCATGCTCACGCACGCGCGTGACCACGGTCACGTCATATCCGGCGGCCCTGGCGGCAATCGCCAACGGCAGGCGATGAGAGACGAAGTACCAGTCTTCAGTGACAAAGTAGAGTATTTTTTTTGTCATCCGCGCTGATGCTCCAGCCACGACTGGAACATCAACACGTCCCACAAAAGATATGCCCGGTTGTGACCGCCGCTCAAGTGTTCCTGCCACTTCCGCCGGATCGGCGCGGGATTGAAATAGCCCTCGCGCGCCAGCCGCCCGGCGTCAAGCAATGTCTCCGCCCATTCGCGCAACGGCCCCCGCAGCCACGAATCGATGGGGACGCCAAACCCCATTTTTGGACGCTCCACCAGTTCCCGCGGCACATATTTGTACAGCAGCTGCCGCAACAACCACTTGCCCCTGCCGTTGCGAATCTTCATGGACAGGGGCAACCGCCAGGCAAACTCCGCGACCCGGTGATCCAGAAACGGCGTGCGCGTTTCAAGGCCCACTGCCATCGCCGCGCGATCGACTTTCACCAGAATGTCGTCCGGCAGATAGCTGACCAAATCCAAGGCCATCATCCAGTGTTCAAACTGCCGGAATTGCGCCTGTTGATTCTTCTCGGTCAGCACTGTCGGCGGTTCGGAAGCTCCGCGAACCACGCCGGCCGGCGATTTCCAGTGCGACAGCAATTCCCTGTACGTTTCCTCCGCATTGTTCATCGTCAGAATGCCCGCCAGCTTGTGCAGCTTGTCGCCCGGATTCGCGTAACGCCGGTTGCGGGGGAGAAACAGGTTCAGTATTGAAAAGAGACGATTCCATGCGCCGGGCGGCAAGGAGGTCAATGAACATGCAAGCGCTGCGCGCAGCGGACGCGGCACCCCGGCCCACCGTGGCCCGAGATTCATCGTCCAGAAATAACGGTTATAGCCCCCGAACAACTCATCGCCGCCATCCCCCGACAGACTCACGGTCACATGCCGGCGCGCCATTCTGGAGACAAGATACGTGGGGATCTGCGAGGAATCCGCGAACGGCTCATCGTAGATCGAGGGCAACGATGGAATCACGTCCCTCGCCTCCTGCGGAGTGACATAAAGCTCCGTATGTTCGGTGCCCAGATGACGGGCCACTGCCCTGGCATGCGGGGCCTCGTCATAGTCCTGCTCGGAAAAACCGATGGTGAATGTCTTCACCGGGCGGTTGCTCTGCGCCTGCATCAGCGCCACGACTGCCGTGGAATCCACGCCGCCGGACAAAAAGGCGCCCAACGGCACGTCCGCGACCATCTGCCCGGCCACGGAATCCCTCAGCAGCCGTTCAAGTTCCTGCAGGGCATCCTCCTCGCCGCCACTGAACAGCTCCCGCTGTCCGCGTTCACAGATTTCCCGCGCCTGCCAGTAAGGTTGCACCGGCGGCAGCTGTCCGCGACGCAAATCATCCACGGTTATCGTCAGCGCGCACCCCGGTGAAAGTTTATAAATGCCCTCATAGATGGTGTAAGGACCGGGGACGTAGTTATGGCGCAGAAACAGCGCCAGAACGTCACGATTGACAGGCGCGTTAAAGGCGGGGTGGCCACGCAGCGCCTTCAACTCGGAGGCAAAGAGAAAAACGCCGTTGATCAATCCGTAATACAGCGGCTTCTCGCCCAGTCGATCGCGCGACAGAGTGATCGTGCGCGTTTTTCTGTCCCACAGCGCGATCGCGAACATGCCGCGCATCTGTTTGAGCGCATCGTGGATTCCCCAGGCCTCGCAAGCGGCCAGTATCACTTCCGTATCCGAGTGCCCACGCCAGGCTGCGCCGCGCCCCCCCTCCTCCAGCTTGCTGCGCAACTCCCGGTAGTTATAGACTTCGCCGTTGAACACGATCACATAACGCCCGCTCGCGGAATGCATGGGCTGATGTCCTGCCGGCGACAGATCGATGATGGACAACCGCCGATGCGCCAGCGCGATGCCACTCTCGGCGTCCAACCACGTGCCATGGTCATCCGGACCCCGGTGAGCGATCGCCCCCGCCATACGTTCGGCCACGGCAGCAGCATGACCATCCAAACCGTTGGGGTTGCAGAAGCCAGCGATACCGCACATCAGGTGTTCACCCCAAGCCTGATGCCCAAGCGCGAATTGCAGTATTTTTCAAGGCGGGCTTGATTTGGTGCCTACCGCGAATAATGAAAGCCCGATGGTTGGCCTCATCACGCCTTCCAGTTTCCGAAACACCGGGACCAGTGAATTAAAGAGACTGATCTCTTTCGAGGGCACGGTCTTCCCCAACAGGCTCCCCGTTACCCACCATCCGAACGCTCCAACGAGGTTGAAGCCCCATATTTTAAGATCGTCATAACCGGCCGATTGCATCACGTTCAACAATCGCGCACGGTTGTAGCGTCTGAAATGACCGACAGCCTTGTCCATCCTGTTGTAGATGCCGGGGATGGCGGGAACCTTGACGATGATCGTCCCTCCTTCACGAAGCCTGGAGCGCAGCCGGCGCAAAATCCCAAGGTCATCCTCCAAGTGCTCAAGCACGTCCAGCATGACTATGGAATCAAATTGCCGGTCGCTATCAATTGCCGCGGCATCTCCAAGTTCGACGCTGACATTTTTAAAACGTGAGGTGCGGCTGGCTGCTTGCGCGACGAACGCGGGATCTGCATCGACCGCATGAATGTAATCGACCGCCTGCGCCATCAGCTCGGTGAAGTTGCCGCTGCCGCAACCCACCTCAAGCACTGTCCTGCCGAGATGAGGAAGCAGTTGCGACATGATCCAGTCATTGTAGGCATGCGTCCCACCGAGATGCCTGAGCCACAGCGCCTGGCTGCTCTCAGTCACGTCCGCTGCCCCGCGATTCCAGAATAACCACCGGCGGATGGCAACATTGCCTCACATTTTTCCAGCGCAGCAACGACGGCGATGCCCAAATCCAGAGAAACGTGCTGTGTATCGCCACTGCGAATTGCCGAGCGGAATTCAATGAGGGCGTTTTTCAGCGGCGGTTCGTTTTCAACGGTAATGATCGCGCCCGTGCCAGGGGGCGGTGAGAAAACCGACGTGGCTTCATATCGTTTCAATTTGTGGACGGACTGATCATCGTAAATGAACAGTGAGTCTTCAAGATAAACGGCAAAAAATCTGGTCTTCGGCTGCATGATATTCCCAACGCGCATGTGGATCGGAACCGACATATCAGATTCCAAATGCAGCTCAATGAGTTCACCAGCGGCGCCATCGACATTCCGGTGTTCCAAATACCTGGCCAATCGGCAATTGAGATCAAATCCGAGCAGGTCCATGCAAAGCGCAATGTCATGGCTGCCCCAGTCCCATAATACGGGTACATCCGATCTGAACGGCCCCATATTGCCGGAGATGCAATGCAGGGCGCGTATGGTGTCCGGATTACCGATCTGGTTCTTGAGTTCGCGATAGGCAGGACTGAACAAATGCGTGTGATCCACCATGATGAGGGTGTTATTCGCGCGGGCCGCATTTTGCACGTCCTGCGCCTCCCGCAACTTCATGGTGAGCGGTTTCTCCACAAAAACGGGAATGTGGCGCCGAAGCGCCTCTATTGCCATCTCTGCGTGCACGGCGGGCGGAGTGGCGATGATGACGCCGTCGATGGCTTCCGGGTCCAGCGATTCGCGCCAATCCGTAAAATGACGACAGTCGGCGCCTGCAATATCCGGCGGCCGCGGGCCGCGGCTGGCAGTCCTCGCCAAATCTACATCGGGCGTCTCATTCAGCGTGCGTACTAACGTCCTTCCCCAGCGACCGAGTCCGATCAGTCCCAGCCTGAGCCTGGTCATTCTTTTCCGGTGTAACACTTGTCCGTCCAGGACAGAAACCGTCGCAGTCCCTCGTCAAGATCGACCCTGGGTTCATAACCCAGTTGCAACCTGGCCTTGCGTATATCCGGGCAGCGCCGCTGCGGCTCATCGGCCGGATAACTGTCGGGATATTCGACGACATTCATCTCCAATTCCCGACCAATGGCCTTGCCCATGCGCCTGGCAAGATCGAGCACGCCGATTTCCGGCACGGGATTGCCGATGTTATAAGCCTCACCCGCGACGCCGCGCGCCAGCACGAGGAGAAAACCCACCATGGCGTCCGTGACGTAGCAGAAGGTGCGGGTTTGATCTCCCCGGCCATAGATATGCAGCGGCCGCTTGCCCTTGATCCGGCTGGCGAAGTTGGGCATCACCCGGTAATCGGTTTCCTGCATGCCGGGTCCGAACACGTTGAAGGGACGGATGACATTCGTGTGCGTACCATGCTTGTTGTGATAGATGTAGCACAGCGTCTCCCCCACCCTTTTGCTTTCATCGTAACAGGCCCGCGGTCCCTGGCAGGACACGTTGCCCCGGTAACTCTCCTGGATGGGGACGTGCTTCGGATCGGGATCGCCGTAGATCTCGCTGGAACTGTAAAACACAAAACGCGCGCCATGGCTGTTGGCGAGGTTCAGCATGTTTTTCGTGCCTGTGATCGCGACTTCCAGCGTCTCCATGGGAAAGGCGCGGTAATAAAAAGGACTGGCGATTCCAGCGGCGTGGATCACGTAATGCAACGGTCCCTCCCAGGAAAAAGGGCCGATGACATCATGTTTCACAAATTTGACGTGTTTGCTGTCGTCAAAAAATTCCCCCGCCTTGCCGGCCGTGATGAGATTGTCCAGACCGATGACGGTCACCGGCTCCTTCAATACACGGGTGTTCAAGCGGGAAAATAGCTCCAGGTAATACCGTCCCAAAAAGCCGCGCGCGCCCGAGACGACGATCGTCCTGCCGGCGAAAGCCTCCACCGCCGGGCCGAGCCGTTCGACGATTTCCTCCACGTCGGATGCCAGCAGAAATTCGTTCTCCATTTACACCACCTTAATTTCGGGAAGGGGAATAATAAAATGGCCGCCGGACCGGAGAAATGTCTCGTGTTTTTTCATGATGGAATCTGCAAAATTCCAGGCCAGAATCAGCGCGTAATCTGGCCGTCTTTCATACAGCGCTTGTGGAGACAGTACGGGTATGTGCAATCCCGGCGTATAAAGACCCTGCTTCATGGGGCTGTCATCGACGATGAAATCGATGATCTTCGCGTCAAGGCCGAAATGATACATGAGCGTCGTGACCTTGGCCGGCGCACCGAAACCGGCTATGCGTTTGCCTTCGCGCCTCAAACGTGTCAGCAAGGACATCAATTCTGATTTGAGCAGATTGATCTTGCCAGCCATTTGCACGAAGGTTTTCGACTCGTCCAGTCTCACGTCCCGCTCGTGCTGAATCGCCTCCGTCACGGATTTCCCGACCGACCGTGTGGCGCCCTTGAGCTGCGCGATGCCCCGCAGACTGCCGCCATGGCTGTCAATGCGCACGGCCTCGATCAACTCCATATTCATTGAATCGAAGAATCTCACCAGCGGCATCACGGAATGATAGGAAAGATGCTCATGATAGATGGTGTCGAACAGGACCTTTGCCACCACGTCCACGAGATAAGATACTTCAAACACAAACAAACCATGCGGCGCCAGAAGGTTCTTCACCCCGGTCGTAAATTCACGCAGATCATCCACGTGTGCGTAGACATTATTGGCGCAAATAATTTCGGCGGGGCCGCGCTTCGATCGCAATTCCGACGCCAGCTTCGAGTCAAAGAAAGCAGGCAGGGTTTCTATACCGGAGGCGGTCGCCGCCTCGGCGATATTCCTTGCCGGGTCTATGCCCAGCACGGCATGGCCTGCGTCCTTGAAAAACCTGAGGAGGGTACCGTCGTTGGAACCTACATCCACCACCAGACCGGGACGCGACAACCCCGCATGGCGGATGATCGAATCCGCATATTGCCTGAAATGATTGACGAAGACCGGCGAGGTGCCGGAGACATAGATATAGTTCTCAAACAAGACTTTGGGATCGACCACGTCCAGCAACTGGACATGAAAGCAGGTCTCGCAAAAGAAAACATCGAGGGGGAAACAGGATTGTTCCCGGTCTTTTTCCGACTCGGGAACAAAGGCATTCGCCGGCGGTGTCGGCGTCAGGCTTATCACCCGGGTGAGCAGCCGGCCGCCGCACAACCGGCACGTGTCACGCCGATGGCAGCACTTCATTCAGGGATTGATGGGCGGAATGCGCACCACGTCCGCCTCATAGACTTCCTGCGATCTGGAATTTCTCCCCCAAGTAAGAAACACGGTGTCGGCGGTGAAAACCATCGCGTGATCCACCAACGGCGGCGTGAAGAACATCTGGCCCTGCTTGATCACGACCTTCTCCGGCGACGCGGTGCTGCCGTGGGGACGGTGGTAATAATCGAGACCTCCGGACAACACATAGCAGAAGTGCCAGTCGGTCTTGTGATAATGGTTGGCCCGGACCGTGCCCCGCTTCGAAGTAATAAGGACACAACTCTGCATGTCCATGTCGACCATGGGCTGGATTGAGCCCCGTTCGTCAACAAAGGGAGGTTCCAAAGAGACAATCACCGTGGAAGGCCATTTCCGCCTCTCTTCCTCAGTCACCGGTTTTATCTTCACCTGAAATTCTCCGTCACGGGAATTATTTCGATTCTATGAATGCCATCTTCTACTGCGACGGAACGAAACGCTCCCTGAACATTGTATACAGTACCTCCAACACATGGTGGGCACGAATCTTCTTCCCCTCCGCATAGGTGCGCCCCTGGTAGGTGATGGGCACCTCATAAATGATCTTTGCCCCGCGCACCACCTTGGTCAGGATTTCGGCATGCTGATCCCAGCCCATAGTCTGCAATTTATCAACATCAAGAAGGGGGCGCCGGTACATCAGATAACAACTGTAAACATCCGTGAACGTCGTATTGTTCAGTATGTTGAAAAGCAGCGTGATCAGCCGGTTCCCCACTTTGTGCCAAAAATACGATACACGCGTGTAAGGCGGCGCCATCAAACGGCTTCCCATGACCACCTCGGCACCAAACTTTTGGATGGGAAACAACAACGTCTTGTAGTCGGAGGGATTGTATTCAAGATCGGCGTCCTGGAAAAGAATGTAATCGCCGGTCGCCGCCCCCAGACCCGCTTTCACGGCCGCGCCCTTTCCACGATTCTGCGGGAGCTTGATGAATTTCGAGTATAAGTGCGGCTGCTGCTCGAGCACTCCGACCGTGTTGTCCCGCGAACCGTCGTCCACGACCACCACCTCGAATTCAACACCATCCACCTTCTGCGCGCCGACGCTTTCCAGCACGCTGACGATGGTGCCCTCCTCGTTATAAGCCGGCATGATGACACTGACTTTCACACGGCTCTCCCGAACGTTCTAAAGAACAAGCGGCTGTTGGCCGCCAGCATGAACATCGTGATCACGAAAACATCCTGAACATTCGTTGCAAAGCGCGCCGGGGCGGACGTGTTTACGAGCCCTAGAAAAACCGCATAGGACGCCACCATCGCCAGGCCGACCAGAACGAAAATCCGGCCTTCAGGGGAATATTGCCGCCGACTGATTGCGGACCACGAAAACAAATTGATCGCCCCCATGAGCATTGCGCCGATTATCATAATGGCCAGAATGCAATTGACGGCCAGGATCGCGAAATAAAATAACCTGTAGAGGGCATGCACCCAACCATCATTCCCGAAAGACAATTCCCGGGTTTCATCCAATGCCGTTCTCAAGGTCGGGAAATAATCACGCGTCGTGCCTTCCGGCAGATGGCGATGCAGGAGCACACGCCATCGATTCATTTCCGCTCCATGATTCGCGTACGATCCCGGCGTGAGGTTGTCGGAATAAAACAGGCCGCCACTGTGCGGGAATAAACCGGCGGTTTGAATCAGCGCATACCAAAAGTATTTGCCCGGATGCGCCTTTATCGCCTCCTCCGCCAGCGCCAGATAGATTTCGTTCATCCGCGCCACATTGCTCTGCGAGCCCTCCGCTTTATTACTCTCAACGTAGTGTTGAATTATCGACGCCGGGCTTTCACCACCGAAATCATCACTGAGACGCCTCTTGGAAGAACCGTATACAAGCCAATCCGGTTGATGGTTGCCCTCTGAAACGTATTTCTCATTGTACAGCGGCAGAACCCGCCGCAATTCCTGCTTCAACTCCGGATAGATACCATCGTCGAGAACGGTGAATTGCCCCACGTGGGAATAGAGGTTCCAGCCGGTAAAGTTCGTGAACTCATAGGGCCCGTACTGCTTGTGGAAAAGATAACCGTAGCCAAACAGGCAGGATCCTGTAATCGAGAGAAACATGACGGCGGCGGCGCCCAACTGCCGCCGGCGAGCGGGAGACAGCCACACGGCGACCATCGGAAAATACAAGAGAGTCACGGGGATCAGCACCAGCGCCGAAGGCTTGACCAGCACGTTGAAAACGACAACCAGGGACAGCGCCAGAACCACCCACGGTTGCCATGCTTTGCGAACACACCCGATGATTATGGCGAAATAAACAACATAGAAAACACGGGCGACATGCTCTGACAACAGAAAATATTCAAAAGCGAGATTCTTCTGTACAAATGACAAATACACCGCCGTCGGCAATGCACACAACCGCAGGAAGGCGTGTCCGATCAACGCCCAGACGATCATCAACGTGGAAAACAACCAAAGAAGATTATTCACAATCAGGATGCCGATGGGATGCTGAAAAAGCATCAGG
>DATJVC010000027.1 GCA_035501935.1 Gammaproteobacteria bacterium
GTGTAAGTAAGGGTTATTTGTAAATGCGACCAAAAGTCGAGAGAGGGATTTCCGGAAAAGACATAAACCGATGATGACCGTTATTGGCCAAGCTAAAGCCTTCGCTATTTCGGCAAAAAAGGTTAACCAATCCATAATTACAGCTTAGGAGCTAGGGAAGCCTATGTCTACTCGCCTAATTTTTTGAGTTGTGTGGGAGCGGGGCTGACGGGATAATTGGTACATGGCACTCGACGAACGGCAACGGGCGTATTTGAAGGAGATGGGCATTGACGTGTGGGAGCGGCGCGGGTTGCCTACTGCCATCGCCCCAACGCCGCCGGCTGCCATGGAGATTGCTGAAACACCTGCTCCCGCACTAAAGCCTGGATCTGCGCCGCAACTCATGTCGATGGCAACCACGACGAATGATGCCGATCATGCCAGCCGTGTCGCGGCGATGGATTGGGACGTGCTAGCGAAGACCGTGTCCGTATGCACTCGCTGCGGATTAGCGCAAGGCCGCATCCAAACTGTCTTTGGTGTCGGCAGCCGGCAGGCGCAGTGGATGATCATTGGCGAAGCGCCGGGCGCGGAGGAAGACAAGCAGGGCGAGCCGTTTGTGGGTCGCGCCGGCAAGTTATTAAACTCCATGCTGGAGGCGATAGGTCTCCAGCGCGAGGAAGCCTATATCGCGAATATCATCAAATGCAGGCCTCCCAACAATCGCGATCCGAAACCGGAGGAGGAGCACGCCTGCCGTGATTATCTGGAACGGCAGATCCGCCTGCTGCGGCCGAAGATCATTCTCGCGGTGGGGCGCATCGCCGCGCAAAACCTGATGAAGGTGGACACGCCGATCGGAAAGATGCGCGGCCACAAGTATGAATATCAAGACCTCGGCATCCCGGTGGTGATTACCTATCATCCGGCGTATCTGTTGCGCTCGCCGACGGAGAAGCGCAAGGCCTGGCAGGACTTGCTGTACGCGAAGAAGGTGTTTGCAGGTGAGGCATGAGCGCCGTCCGCGAAAGCGTGCCCATCCAATTCCGGCCCATGTCGGAGGCCGACCTGCGCGAAATCCTGGAGATCGAGCGCCAGTCCTATGACTTTCCGTGGTCGGCGGGCATCTTCCGCGATTGCCTGCGCGTGGGCTATCCCTGCTGGGTGTTGGAGGGCAACTGGCGCATGGACGCCTACGGCGTCATGACCGTCGCCATCGGCGAGGCGCACTTGCTCAATCTCTGCGTGCGGCCCGAGGCGCGGCGGATGGGGTATGGTCGCGCCATGCTGCACCAGTTGCTGAAGATCGCCCTGCAGCACCGCGCCGAGACCGCGTTTCTGGAGGTGCGCCCGTCCAACGAGGCGGCCCAACAGCTTTATGCCAGCGAAGGTTTCTGCGAGGTCGGCTACCGCCGCGCCTATTATCCCGCCCGCGAAGGCCGCGAAGACGCCCTCATCCTCGCCAAGTCGCTGGTTGTTCAGTAAACCCCAGGATCAGCGCGCCCTCTGCGCGACACCAGCCACTCATGGACAAGATTCAACACAGGCTGGCGGCCATACTCTGCGCGGATGTCAAGGATTACAGCCGCCATATGGGGCAGAGCGAGGAAGTCACCTTTCGGCTGTTGAATGAGTGCCGCACGATCATTGATGGATTGATCTCGTCGCATGGCGGGCGCATCGCCAACACCGCCGGCGACAGCGTGGTGGCCGAGTTCGGCAGCGTGGGGGACGCCGTGACCTGCGCAGTGAACATCCAGGAGAAAATCGGCGAGAAGATGGCGGGCCGCAAAGAGGACGAAAAGCTGGCCTATCGTATCGGCATCAACCTGGGCGACATCATCGTCAAGGGCAATGACATTCTCGGCGATGGCGTCAACGTCGCCGCGCGGCTGGAGGGCATCGCGGACGTCGGCGGGATCAACATCTCCGGCTCCGTGTACGACTGTGTCAAAAACAAGCTGCCTTATCAATTCAAATCGCTGGGCGAGAAGCAGTTGAAGAACATCGCCGAACCGATGCGGGTCTATCAGGTGCTGTTTGGGACGGACAAGGCCCACCGCAACTCGCTCAGGCCCGGTCATAAACTGCTGTGGTACCGCATCGACAGGGTGCTGGGGCAGGGTGGCTTCGGCATCACCTATCTCGCCTACGATGACAACCTGAAGCAGCAGGTCGCGATCAAGGAATATCTACCCGCCGAACTGGCCGTGCGCGAGCAGGACCAGTCGGTCCATCCAGTCATGGATACAGACGGCGAGAAGTTCAAGTGGGGCCTTGATCGATTCATCTCCGAGGCGCAGACCCTGGCCAAGTTCAAGCACCCCAACATCGTGCGCGTCGCGTCCGTGTTCACCGCCAACAACACCGGCTACATGGTGATGGAATACGAGAAGGGCGAGAGTCTTCAGGAAATCCTCACCCGTCGCAAAACCGTGGAGGAGGCCGAGTTGCTCAAGATCCTGCTGCCCATCCTGGACGGGCTGGAACAGGTGCACGCCAAGGGATTCATCCATCGCGACATCAAACCGGCCAACATCTTCATCCGCGAGGACGGCTCGCCGGTGCTGCTTGATTTCGGCTCGGCGCGCCAGGCGCTCGGCGAGCAGACCAAGACGCTGACCAGCCTGGTGTCCCCCGGATACGCGCCCTTCGAGCAGTACTACAGCAAGGGACAGGAGCAGGGCCCGTGGACGGACATCTACGGTCTCGGCGCCACCCTTTACCGGGCCGTCACCGGCCGGCCGCCCATGGACGCGATTGATCGCAGCAAGACCATCCTGGAGACGAAAAACGATGTCTTCGTCAGCGCCATGGAAGTGTGCCGGGGAAGATATTCCGAGCGTTTCCTCAAGGCCATCGATCACGCCCTCAAGTTCCGCCAGAAGGAGCGTCCCCAGAACATCGCCGAATGGCGCTTGGAATTCGGTGTGACCACCAAACAGCTCGCCGCGGTGGTGGCGGCCGAGGCGGCGGCGGAGACCGTCGCCGCCGCGGACACACAGCCCGCGCGGGTGGCGCCACAGCGCAAGGCTTACCGTGCCGAACTCATCGCACTGATCGTGGCGATGGTCGCCGCAGTGGGCTGGTACTATCGAATGGAACTGGAGCGGGTCCTGCATCCACCCGCGTCGACCGCGCCCGCACCCGTGCCACCCGCAGCACCGCCGGTGCAGGTTGAGGAGAAGAGCAAGTCTTCCGAAATCGCTGACTTGCTGGCGAAGGCCAAGACGGACATCGAGGCGTTGCGGCTGATCGGCGCCGACAGCAACAATGCTATCGCGCGTTACAAGAAAGTCCTGCAACTCGATCCCCAAAACTCGGAGGCGCAGCAGGGCATACGCGCCATCGCCGACAAGTTTGTGTCGCTGGCCATGAACGCCACCGCCGCCGCCAATTTCGACCAGGCGGGGAAATATCTGGATGAGGCAACCGCCATCTCACCCGATGCCCCTAATATCAAGCTGGCCCGCGATGATCTGAATTTGAAGAAAGCGGCGCAGACGCGTGCCGAGGCCGAAGCGAAGGCCGCCAAGGAGAAGCAAAAAGCAGTGCTGCAGGAGGCGGATGCAGCCATTGCGAGAGGCGACGTGCCGGCGGCACTGATCAAGCTCGAACAGGCGCGGACGCTTGGCGCGGATGCCGCGACCGTGGCCGCCTTGCGCGACAAGTTGCGCACGCGCATCACTGAACTTGCCGCGGCCGCGACGGCGGAGGCGAAGAAGGCGCTGCAGTCCGGCGATACCGCCGCCGCCCGCGCCGCCCTCCAGCGCGCCAGGGACTTGAAGGCCCAGGCAGACACCCTCGCCGCGCCATGACAATAATGCACATCCTTCGCAACCTCTTTTTGAGCATATTGTTGGCGTGCCCGGTGGCGCTGCCGGTGTACGTGATGGCACAGGCGCCGACTGACGAGGAACTCAAGGCGCTGGAGCAGCAGATAGAAAAGAAGGAGGCCGAGCAGGCTGAGGCCAAAAAGAAGGCGGAAGCCGAAGCCAAAAAGAAGGCCGAGGCCGAGCGCAAGAAAAAGGAGGAGGAAGCCGCGCAGCAGCGCGCCGCCGAGGAGGAAAAGAAAAAACAGGAGGAGGCGTCAAAACAAGCCGCCGAGGAAGCACAGCGCAAAGCGGAGGAGGAAAAACACCGGCAACAGCTTGAGCAGCAGCAACGAGTTGAATTCGACCGGGAAATGCGGGATGGGGATGCGGCGATGAACAAGAAGGACTATGCCCCGGCCTTGCAGGCTTATACCCGGGCGCTGACGTTCTTCCCGAATGACGCCACGGCGCTCGCCGGCCAAGCCAGGGCGAAGGAGTTTCAGGAGACCTGTAGCGCGCTGGTGGGCGAGTGGGACTGGGTTCTTGGCTCGACGACGATCGTGAACGCTGACGGCACGCTACAGAACCTCTCGCTCATCCCCAACCAGGGCAATTGGGAATGCACGGATCCTTCACAGAGAAAATTCACCCTGCACTGGGTCATCGGTGGCTGGGTTGATACGATAACCCTGTCCGAGGACCGCAACACGGTGGATGCCATCAACAATATCGGTGTCCGCTTTCAAGGCTTTCGCAAAGGCACGCAGAAGAAACCCCCACCGCGCAATCCGTTGTACGGGCCCTAGGCCTTAGTGCTGATAGGTGCCGAGCAGCACCGCCTGCGCCATGACGTGTCCCTCCATGGCCTGCTCGACGGCGATCTTCGCAGGCTTCCCGAGATCGGGCAGCACGGTGTCGAGCGCGTAGAGTTTGTGAAAATAACGGTGCCGGCCGATGGGCGGGCAGGGACCGCCGTAGCCCGTGCGCTTCCAGTCGTTGATGCCCTCCCGTGTGCCCGGCGGCAGTTCCGGGGGCTTGATGGCTTCCTTGAGACCGGTCGTAGTGGGCGGCAGGTTGTAGAGCACCCAGTGCACCCAGGTCATCTTCGGCGCCGCGGGGTCCGGCGCGTCCGGGTCGTCGATAATGAGTACCAGGCTTTTCGTACCGGCCGGCACTTCTGACCAGTTGAGCGCTGGTGATATATCCCTGCCGTCACAGGTATAGAGCGCGGGAATTGCGCCGTTGTTCTTGAACGCGGGTGATTCGATTTTCATATTGCCCTCCTCCTGTTCGTGCAGCGTGACCTCCGCCGCCGCTTCTGTAGCAGCAAACAGGGCTAGACTGCCCAGGCTCATCAGTAAATATGCACGCATGTCCGGGATTGGTCCATCTTCAGCGTCAAACTTGAGTAATTGCAATTCTAGATCAAATCCATGGCGGGTTCCGTTACTTCATGAGCCAACATACAATGACCGGCATGGACCATCCGACGCTGGAAGCTTTTGTAGGAAATACACCACTGGTGCATTTGCAGCGCCTGCCACAGCGCTGCGGCGTGCATGCGAGCAACGTCATCCTCGCTAAACTGGAGGGCAACAATCCCGCCGGTTCGGTGAAGGACCGGCCGGCGTTGTCGATGATCAAGCGCGCGCAGGAGCGCGGCGACATCAAGCCCGGTGACACGCTAATCGAGGCCACCAGCGGCAACACCGGCATCGCGCTGGCGATGGCGGCGGCGATCATGGGCTACCGCATGCTGCTGGTGATGCCGGAGCACCTGTCGCTGGAGCGGCGGCAGACCATGCGCGCCTTTGGCGCCGAATTCGTGCTGACGCCGGAGAAGGGCGGCATGGAGCAGGCGCGGGATATCGCCGAGGCCATGCGCGCCGAAGGCAAGGGCATCATCCTCGACCAGTTTGCCAACCCGGACAATCCGCGAGCGCACTACGAAGGCACCGGCCCGGAAATTTGGCGCGATACCAATGGCAAGATTACTCACTTCGTTTCGTCGATGGGCACGACCGGCACCATCATGGGGGTTTCCCGCTTCCTCAAGGAGAAAAATCCCGCCGTCCACATCATCGGCTGCCACCCGGCGGAGGGCTCGCAAATCCCAGGCATACGCAAATGGGCGCCGGCCTACCTGCCGAAGATCTTTGATCGTACGCGCGTCGATCGCGTCGAAGAGATAACGCAGAAGGAAGCCGAGGACATGACCCGCCGGCTGGCGGCGGAGGAGGGCATATTCGCCGGCATATCTTCCGGCGGCGCGACGTCGGTGGCGCTGCGCACCGCGCGTGAAGTCAAAAACGCGGTCATTGTGACTGTCATCTGCGATCGTGGCGACCGATACCTCTCTACCGGTGTTTTCCCGGCCTAGATTGCATTCCGCGCGCTTGTTCCCTCTGCTGCTGTTGGTCGCGGTTGAATTACCCGCGGTACCGTCATCCGTTCGCGCCGGGCCGCCGGTCACCAGTCACATGGAGTTCGGGAGACTGGAAGTCGCCGGCATCGGCGCAGATGGCGTCGCCGTGGACTGGCGGGCGGGAGCCGACGATCAGTCAACGCTGCATGCCACGGCGCACGCCTTGAATCTGCCGTCCGGCGTCACCCTTAATGAGGTTGATGTGACGTGTTCCGCGCTGGCCTGGGATGCGGCAAACATCCGCTGCGATCGGGGGGACATTGAGATCGGCGGGGCGAATGCCGCGAAGATCAAGGCGCCGGTGCATTTTGTTTATGACATGGAGCATGGGCGGCTTGCCCTCGACGTTAATCAGGCGGAATTCGCCAAGGGCACGGTAAGCGCAACGCTGACGCGTACGCCGTCAGACTGGCAGGCGGATATACACGGGGCGCAGTTGACGGTGCCGGAACTGCGCAAGTGGATGCAGAAGCTGGGCGTCTGGCCGGGCGGGTATACCGATGAGGCGGGCAAGGTGACATTTCATTTGACGGCGGCGGGCAACGCGTCGTCATGGACGCACGCCCGGATCGATCTCAATGCGTCTGATTTTTCCGTGACCGGGAAACATCTCGCCGATCACGCCGCATTCCATATCGAGGCCGCTGCCGAACAATCGGCGCAGGCTGGCATCGGGTTGCAGGGGCGGGCCGAATTGACCGCGGGCGCCATCTACGTCGAATCCGGCATGACCGTGCAGGATTATCACCCCGGCGCCACGCTGGAGGTGGCGGATGGGCCAATCACCGCGACATGGGACGCCGACTACGCGCCGGACGGGAAAACGCTGCAAATGCGGCGGTTTTCACTGAATCAACCCGGCGTTCTCAAACTCGCCGCCAGCGGTGATTTGGCGCCGGCCGCACCTGCGTCCGTGCGGCGGCTGGTGCTCACCGTGGACGATGTCGACATGCGCGCGGCCTACGAGCAGCACGTGAAGCCGATGTGCAGTCATATCGAAAGTTTGTGCGGCCTGGAAGCCGAGGGTCACTTGAGCGGCGAAATGACCTGGGAGAGTGACGGCGTTCATGATCTGCACGCGCGGTTCCGCGGGGTCTATCTGGACGATGCGCGCCGCCGTTTCCGGCTCTCGAACCTGGACGGTGATCTGCTGCTGAACGACGGTTCGACACCGATGGCCTCGGCGCTGCGCTGGGACAGCGCTTCACTCTATCGCCTCAATTTCGGCGGTGGGCGTGTGGCCATGAGTTCGAAAAACCGGCAGCTCGCCATCACTGAATGGAGCGACGTCCGGATTCTGGGCGGCACGCTCAAACTGGATCAATTCGAGATCGCCCGCGTCGGTCATCCCGACTTCAGCTTCAAGACGCGCGGCCGCCTTTCGCCGATTTCGATGCAGGACTTCTGCCAGGCGATGGGCTGGCCGGTCTTCTCCGGTCAGCTCTCCGGCGTGCTGCCGGAGATGACCTATGAGCACGACAACCTGTTCGTACACGGCGATTTGCTGATGAACCTTTTCGGCGGCGTGGTCGTGATTCACGATCTGCGCGTCGCCAGCCTGTTCGGCGACACGCCGGTTCTGACCACGGATGTGGCGATTGCCAACATCGACCTGGAGCAACTGACCAGCGCATTCTCCTTTGGTAAGATCGAAGGCAAGCTGGAGGGAGGCTTCAAGGATTTGAGACTGGAAAACTGGTCGCCGGTATATTTCGAGGCGCGTTTCCAGACGCCGCGGGACGACCACTCCCGGCACCGCATCAGCCAGCGGGCCGTCGACAATTTGAGCGCGATCGGCAGTGGCGGGGTCACCAGCTCGCTGTCACGCGGGTTCCTGCAGGTGTTCAAGGATTACTCGTATGATCAGCTGGGAATCGCGTGCCGCCTGTATCACGACGTTTGCGAGATGGATGGCGTGGCGCCGGCACCGGATGGCTTTTACATCGTGACGCGCGGCGGATTGATGCCGCCGTGGATCGATGTCAAGGGCACCGGTCACGCCATCCCGTGGAGCGATCTGGTGTACGGGCTGAAGCGGATCGCCAGCGGCGACATGCAGGTGCAATAAACAGCAGCAGGGCGGGGTTCAGACGGCATTCAGGCAACCCGCCGCAATTTCGACAGTCCAATTGAACGTCCGCGGTTTCAGGAAAAGGAGTGCAAGCATGCGCAAGATGAAGAGGGTGTTAGGACTGCTGTGGTTGCCGGCCCTGGCTGCCTGCGTGACGGTCAACGTGTATTTCCCGGCGGCGGCCGTGGAGCAGGCGGCGGATCGCATCGTCAAGGAAGTCTACGGCGTCAAGGCCGGGCAGCAGAAACAGCAGGAGGAAAAAAAGCAGGAGCCCGCGGGCGACAAGCGATCAGATGCGGCGGGGGTATCAATCTCCGCGCGATCCATCGCCATGCTGGATTGGATGATCGCGCCCGCGCTGGCACAGGCGCCGGACATTGATGTCTCCTCGCCGGCCATCAACAGGCTGAAGGGCACCATGCAGGCCCGTCATCAGCGGTTGGTGCCGTTTTACAACAGCGGCGCGGTTGGCATGACCAGCAACGGGCTGGTGGCGCTGCGTGATCCCAAGGCGGTGTCGTTGAAGGATCGCGGCGCGGTGAGCCAGCTGGTCGGCGAAGAAAATGCGGATCGCAACGTGTTGTACGGGGAAATCGCCAGGGCCAACGGCCATCCGGAATGGGAGCGCGAGGTCCGCACCATCTTCGATCGACGCTGGGTGGCCAATGCGCCGGGCGGCTGGTGGTTCCAGAACGCGAACGGCGACTGGGTGCAGAAATAATCCTGCGCCATTGAGCAAGTGTTCCCATTCGCGGTGGTAGAATCACTGCCGTGAACGTGCTTGTTTTTGACATTGAGACCGTGCCGGACGTGGAATCGGCGCGGCGCTTGCGGAACCTGGAGGGTCTGAGCGACGACGCCATCGCGAATCTTCTGTTTGCGCAGCGCCGGCAGGAGACCGAGGGCCGCTCCGATTTCCTCAAATACCCGCAGCATCGCATTGTCGCCATCGCCGCAGCGCTGCGGCGCGACGACAAGCTCAGTGTCTGGTCGCTGGCGGATGTCGGCGCCTCCGAACCTGACATCATCCGGCGTTTCTTCGACGGCATCGAGCGTTACACGCCGACGCTGGTTTCCTGGAACGGCGGCGGATTCGATCTGCCCGTGCTGCATTACCGCGCGCTGCTGCACGGCATCGCCGCGCCGCGCTACTGGGAGACTGGCGATGACGATCCGGCCTTCCGTTATAACAATTATCTCGGCCGCTTCCATTGGCGCCATACCGATCTGATGGACGTGCTGTCCGGCTATCAGGCGCGGGCCACCGCCTCGCTCGATGAGGTCGCGGGTCTGCTGGGCTTTCCCGGAAAACTGGGCATGGACGGCAGCCAGGTGTGGGACGCCTTTCAGCAAGGCCGGCTCGCCGAGATCCGCCAGTACTGCGAGACCGATGTCTTGAATACTTATCTGATCTTCCTGCGGTTCGAATTGATGCGGGGGCGGATCACCGATACCGCCTACGCCGCCGAGTGCCAGCGGCTGCGCGATTACTTGCGCGCCGAAGACAAGCCTCATTTCACAGAATTCCTCAATGCCTGGCCGGCGGCGTAACCCGGCCGTGGCCACCGCGCCGATCGTCGCCGCTGAAATTGAATCGCTGTCCCACGAGGGGCGCGGTGTCGCCCGCGTCGACGGCAAGGCGGTATTTGTCGACAACGCCCTGCCGGGCGAGCAGGTGACGTTACGCTACACACGCCGGCGCAAGCGTTACGACGAGGCTGTGGCGGTGGAAATCATCCGGGCCTCGCCGGATCGGATCGCGCCGCGTTGCCCTTATTACGGCGTGTGCGGCGGTTGCAACCTGCAACATCTGCGATCGGGGTCACAGATCGCGCACAAGCAGAAGACCATGCTTGAACATCTGGCCCATGCCGGAGGTTTGCGGCCAGTGCGTGTGCTACCGCCGGTGACGGGCTCGATATGGAATTACCGCCGCCGCGCCAGGCTGAGTGCGCGATACGTGCAGAAAAAAGAAAGCGTGCTGATCGGTTTTCACGAGAAGTCAGGAAATTTTATCGCCGACATTACAAGCTGCGAGGTGCTGGATTCAGGAGTAAGCGTGCTGCTGCCCGCCTTGCGTGAATTGATGAATTCACTGTCGCTACGCACGGACGTACCGCAGATCGAAGTCGCCATCGCCGAGCAACAGGTGGCGCTGGTAATCCGGCATCTTATCCCATGTACTGAAGCTGATCTGCGACTATTGCGCGATTTTGCCGCCGTGCACGGCATTCTGTTTTATCTGCAACCGGGAGGGGTGGAATCACTGCAGTCGCTGGATCAATCACCAGCGCTGAAATATCGTCTGCCGGCGCACGGTATTGAAATTGAATTTCAACCGCTCGATTTCATTCAAACGCATGCCGGCATCAATGCAGCGGCGATAGACCTGGTCATCGCCTTGCTGGAGCCCCAGCCTGGAGATGTGGTATTGGAGTTGTTCTGCGGGCTGGGTAATTTCACGCTGCCGCTGGCGCGACGCGTGCGCCGCATTGTGGGTGTTGAGGGAGAACGCGGACTTGTTGATCGCGCGCGCGCCAACGCCGCGCGCAATAAGGTGACCAACGCCGAATTCGTGCAGGCCAATCTCACAACGGCAACACCGCCCGCCGGGAATTACACCAAACTACTGCTCGACCCGCCACGCACCGGCGCGCAAGACATTATTCGCCGGTTGAATCTGACGAGGGTGCAGCGGTTGGTCTATGTGTCCTGCAATCCCGCCACACTGGCGCGCGATGCCGCGTTGCTGGTGAAGGAACACGGCCTTAAGCTGGAGAGCGTGGGCATCATGGACATGTTTCCCCACACCGCCCACGTCGAATCCATCGCCCTTTTTTCCCGCTGAAAAGCGGGCGATTCGCGTGAGCAAATCAAGCGTTAATTGGGCGGCACAGCGGCCTGTTTCGATGGTATATAGGAGAGGGTTTGCACCGGTTCATTGCCGGTGAGTTGTTCGTGCTGGTTCCAGAGTTCAAGTCCCTTCAGGCCGACGTCGTAGTCATTGCCGGCGTTCCACAGCAGAAAATCCGACACGCCAATGTCATGGCTGGCGAGAATTTGCGTGGTGACGTAATCCGGGTGGTAGTGATCCTTCACGCGGTAATGAAAGGCCTGCAACCAGGGGCGAATGCGCGCGCCGCCCTCGGTGACCAGCCGCGAGGTTTTGATCATTCCCTCATAGACAAAGAAATAAGGTTCCCAGGCGGGATACATGTGGCCCTCAAACGGCGGATAAAAGTGCGAGGGGTAAAGCATGGGACTGATCACGTCCACGTAATGGCTGAGCGTCGCCAGTCGCTGACCGGTGACGTCGATGTCACGCTGCTTGCTCCAGGCCATGACGCCGTACACGTCGACGGAGATCAGCACGCCCTTGGGATGCAGCAGTTCGCCGGCGCGCTTCAAGAAATCAGCGAGTACTTCGTACTTGGGTGTGGACTGTGGATCGAAGGAGTACGCGATGTCGGCCAGTTCACCCTCGGCGGGGAAGCGGATATAGTCAAACTGAATTTCATCAATGCCCATTGACGCGACTTCCGCCGCCAGTGCGAGGTTGTAGTCCTGCACCTCCGTGTTGGCGGGATCCGCCCATACCTGCTTGCCGTGCTGCTTCCACGGCGCGCCGGATTTCGACTTCAGCGTGAGGCGCGGCTCGTTCTCCGCCAGTTGGCGATCGTAAAACACCACGTGCCGGGCGACTACGTGGATGTCCTGAGCGTGCAGCAGATTGATGAGCTTGGGCAGATCGCGGATGGGCCCGTGTTCGCTGGCGTTGATCTTCTGCGCCAGCGGCACCTGCGACTTGTAGGCCACCACGCCATTCATGTCCTTGATGTCGATGACCACGGTGTTGATGCCGGCGGGTTTCATCTGTTTGACCAGACTCAGGACCCGCTGCGTCGCCGCCGAGGTCATGGTGATGTAAATCCCGCGCGCGGGAAAGTCCTTGTTCTGCGGCACAGTCTGCGCCGTGAGGGGAATGGTGCGCAATCCGGGGATGATGATCTCTTTCCCAGGCGACAGCCATGCGCCGGTCAGATGGTTCTGTTCGCGTATGGCCTGTGCCAGTTGGTCCGGCGTGTAGTAATCCGTGAAATAAAGATATTTCTGGCAAAGCCAGCCGAGCGATTGCCCGTGTTGCACGGTGTGTATGAGCCGGCCGTCGCGATATTCTCCACCCGGCGGCAGATTGTCGCGCAGTTGATCCTCCAGACCGGCGGCCAACGCCGTGCCATCTGGAACGGAATCCGTGGGTGCGGAGGGCGCCGGGGTGGCAGTTTCCGTGGCAGGGGCGACGAGGGGTTCCTCCGCCCATGCGGCCATCGTGATCCACCATAGTATCGCAGCCGCGGTATATTTCGCCGGAATGTGCGTGAGAGTGCGGTTCATTATGTTAGTGTAATTGCCCATGGCGGCTGGAGTCTATGGCAGGTTGACGATGGCGGTGAGAGGTGTCCTGTTCTACGCGCTTCTATCGGCGCTGCAGGCGGTCTGGGGACGTGCCCTGCCCGAGGTGGCGCCCGAGACCGTGGGCATGGATGCCAATACGTTGACGGAGATCGCCCCGCTGGTCGAGGAGGGTATCCGCCGTGGTGATTATCCCGGCGCTGTCGTGCTCATCGGGCGGGGACATCAAATCGTTTATTTCCAGGCATTCGGCCGGCGCGAGGTCAGGCCCAAACCGGAGCCGATGACGCGCGATACGATTTTTGATCTCGCCTCGCTGACCAAGGTGGTCGCCACCGCACCCGCCATCATGCAACTGGTGGAAAACGGCCGGTTGACCCTGGAGGACAAATTGTCGAAATGGGTGCCGGCGTGCGATCGCGCCGACAAGCGCGCCATCACCCTGCACAATCTGCTGGCGCATGACTCGGGCCTGCGTTCGGGATTCGAGGAACCTCTCCTGGAAAAAATCCACGGCTATGAAGATGGCATAAGGCTCGCATGCGATCAGAAGGCCTTTGGCCCACCCGGCAGGCAATTCCGCTACAGCGATCTTAATTACATCCTGTTGGGCGAAGTGGTGCGTGTCGCCAGTGGGCAACCGCTGGATGTCTATGTCAGGGAGACCCTGTTTCAGCCGCTCGAGATGACCGATACTTCGTTTCGTCCTCCGGAGGCGTTGAAAGATCGCATCGCCGCCACGGATGTGATGACCGGAGAGGTGGAGGACGGAGTGGCCTACCGCATGGGTGGCGTGGCCGGCCATGCGGGCGTGTACAGCACCGCCGCCGATCTGGCGTTGTACTGCGCCATGCTGCTGTCGGGCGGCGCCGACGATCGTGGCGTGCGTGTCCTGAGCCCGCTGACGGTCGCGCGCATGACGACGCCGGCGACGGATCACGCCACGGGTGTCCGCGGTCTGGGATTTGACATAGACACGGCCTACTCCGGCGCGCGCGGCGATTTGTTTCCTTATGGCTCCTACGGCCACACCGGTTACAGCGGCACGTCGATCTGGCTCGATCCCGGCAGCGGCGTATTCGTGATCATTCTCACCAATCGCCTGCATCCTGACGGCCATGGCGATGTCCGCGACTTGCGCACGCGCGTGGCGACACTGGCCGCCGCCGCCATCCGCGATATCGGCGGGATGGCGGAACAGGACAAAGCCGCCCTGCCGGTGAAGGCGGGGATCGATGTCCTGCGCGAACGCAATTTCGAGCCGCTGCGGGGCAAGCGGATCGGTTTGCTGACACAGCGCAATGACACGGCCGCTGATGGCCGCACCACAATCGATGTCTTGCGCGGCGCGCCCGAAATCAAACTTACGGTCCTGTTCACACCGGAGCATGGCCTGGATGCGGACGCCAATGGCGTTGTCGCCTCCGCCACCGATCCGGAGACCGGGCTGCCGGTGTACTCCCTGTATGGCGCCGACAAAAAACCCACGGCGGAGATGCTGCGCGGGGTCGATGCCGTGGTCATCGATTTACAGGATGTGGGCGCGCAAATCTACACCTACATGACGACAATGGCGTATATGCTGGAAGCCGCCGCCGCGCAGCATGTGCCCATATTCGTACTGGATCGCCCCAATCCCATCAACGGCACCGACGTCGAGGGACCGCGGCCGGACGCGGACCAGCCGGCATTCACGCATTATTTTCCGATGGCCCTGCGGCATGGCCTGACCATGGGCGAACTGGCCACCCTCTTCAACGCCGAGAAAAAGATCAACGCGGATTTGACGGTGATCCCCATGGAGAATTGGCGCCGTCCGGACTGGTTCGACGATACCGGCCTGGTGTGGAGAAATCCCTCGCCCAATCTCCGCTCATTGACGCAGGCCCTGTTGTACGCGGGCATCGGGGCCATCGAAGACACGGCGATCTCGGTGGGGCGCGGCACCGACGCGCCATTCGAGCAAATCGGCGCGCCGTGGATCGACGGCGCGCGCCTGGCGCAGACTCTGAACACGCAGTCGCCGCCCGGCGTGCGCTTTTACCCCGTGCAATTCATGCCGACCGCGGCGCCATATGCCGGACAAAACTGTCAGGGGGTGCATCTGCTGGTTACGGATCGTAACCGCTTTCGTCCCGTGCGCACCGCGCTTGAGATTGCCGTGGCGTTGCATCGCCTGTCCGGCGTAGATTATTCCTTGCAGAAACAGCCCGGCCTGCTCGGTTCGAAACATATTCTGGAGCAGGTATTGTCCGGCGACAGTGCCGCCAAAATCGCCGCCGGCTGGGAGGCGGATGAACGCGCATGGCGGCAATTACGCCAGCAATATCTGCTTTACCATTGAACATGTTCGTGCGCACGACGCTGTCGGTCGTGTTGTTTTTCCTCCTGCCGATGAACGCGTGGCCGCAGGAGGTGGTGCGCATGGGTTTGAGCACGGCACCGGTGACCTTGCACCCGCTTTTTGCGACCGACGCGGTATCCGAACGCATCGACCGGTTGTTGTATGAGCGGCTGGTGGACTTCGACGATCGCTACCGTCCGGTACCGGCACTGGCGGATTGGGAGGAGATCGATCCCACGCATTACCGCTTCACGCTGCGCGGTGCGCACCGATTTCATGATGGAACGCCGCTTACCGCCGCCGACGTACAGGCCACCTATGCCTATGTGCTGGACGCGGCGCACGCCTCGCCGCACCGCCAGACCGTCAGCATGATCGCGGAAATCAAAACACAGAATGAACGGCAGATCGATTTCATTCTGACCCGCCCCGATCCGTTGTTCCCCGGCCGCATGACGCTGGGAATAGTTCCCGCGCGCGTCTTGTCCGCGGACGCCGAGGCGCTGCGGCGTCATCCACTCGGCAGCGGGCCGCTGCGCTTCGTGGCGTGGCCGGATGAGACGCATCTGATTCTGGAGCGCGTGGCCGATCACGCCCGCGTGGAGTTTCTGGTCGTGCCCAACCCCGTGGTGCGGGCGTTGAAGATCGCCCGCGGTGAAATCGATCTACTGCAGGGCGATCTGCTGCCGGAGCTGTACCGCTGGTTGCAGCAACGGCCGCAAATCCGATTGCAAAAGCGTGCCGGTGACACGGTGGCCTATCTGGGGTTCAACATGGATGATCCCGCCTTGCGCGATGTACGTGTGCGCACCGCCATCGCCCAGGCCATTGATCGGGAGGCCATCATTCATCAGGTATTGGACGGCGATGCCCGGCCGGCCAATGGCGTCCTGCCGCCGAATCACTGGGCGGGCGCAGGTGATGCGCCGGGCCGGCGTTACGATCCGATGGCGGCACGCGCGGTACTGGCGGCGGCGGGTTATGGCCCGGCCCGGCCGTTGCGGCTGGTGTACAAGACATCCAGCGATCCGCTGCGCGTGCGGCTGGCGTCGATCTTCCAGCAGCAGTTGCAAGATGTCGGCGTGGAGGTCGATCTGCGCAGCAATGACTGGGGCACGTTTTATGACGATATCAAGGCCGGACGTTTCCAGATGTACGGGTTATCCTGGGTCGGACTGAAACTGCCGGACATCTACCGCTATGCCTTTCACTCGGGCTCGGTGCCGCCTGCGGGCGCCAACCGCGGCCGTTACAAGAGCGGGCAGGTCGATGCGCTTCTCGATCAGGCGGATCGCGCGGATTCTGTTGATCGGCAGCAATCGATTTACCACGACATTGCCGCCATCCTGCTGCAGGAATTGCCCATTGTGCCCCTGTGGTATGAAGATGTGGTGGCCGTGATGCGCGGTGATGTGCGGGGATATACTTTGTCGCCTGATGGGAATTATGATGGGTTGGTGACGATCCGGCACGGCGGCCGGACAAATAATTGATGAACACGCCCCACATTGAAATTGATTTGGCAAGCCAATCATTGCGGTTGCTGGATGACGCCGACACCGTGCTCATGACCTGTGCCGTCTCGGCCGCCCGCAACGGGCCCGGCGAGAAACTGAACAGCGAATGCACCCCGCGCGGCTGGCACTGCATCGAGGCCAAGATCGGTGAAGGCTGCCCGGTCAACACCGTGTTTGTGAACCGCGAACCCACCGGCGAAATCTACTCGCGGACCCTGCGTGATCAGTCGCCGGGACGGGACTGGATTTTGACCCGTATCCTCTGGCTACGGGGCCTCGAGGCGGGCCGCAATCTGGGCGGCGATGTGGACACGCACGCGCGTTACATTTACCTGCATGGGACGCCGGATGAAGTGCCGATGGGCGCGCCGGGATCGCGCGGCTGCATACGCATGCGCAACACCGATCTGCTGGCCCTGTATGATTTGATCGAAGTCGGCACGCGCGTTTTGATTGATTGATCCAGGGAGCCCGGCATGAACAAACCGACACCCGCCGGCGGCCAGTCCGTGGAGCATATCGAAGCGCGCCTGGATCGGAAGGGCGAACGTATCGAGGACGCGAACCGAGGATTACGTTACGGACGGATACCGCAATAGTTTTTAAGCAAACCGGTCAGCGGTTGCGGGCCACTTCGCGCAGCAACCCCGCCGCAAAACGCCTGATCTGCACGTCGTAGAGTGCCAGTTCGCCGCCGATCTTGATCATGGCCAATGCCAGTCGACCGATCAACAGCAGCATCAACAATACAATCGGCCAGGCGATGAAATAGGAAAACCGGAATGTCTCCTCGGTCTTGGTGGCCGGCGCTGCCGCCGGGACAGCAGATCTGGCGTCGGGGGATGCGCCCGTCGCATCTGGCGCCGCGGTGTCCTCCGCGCCGATGCCGTGTTTGGGGGTCAGCAGCCTGTCGACATGCGAGGCGTTTTCAATGGCCGTCGCGAAGTGTTCCACGGTGGGTCGCGCCGGGTCATGGTACAGCGCCCAGACTTCCTCGATCAGATTCACCGCCGTCCATGTTCCGATCCCCAGCAGCGCCAGTCCTGTCAGTCTGACCAGGGTGTTGAGCAGGCTGCTGGCAAATGTTGCGAGTGTCAGACCGCCGGATTCATCGTCCACGGGATACCCTCAAGGTATTCGGTATTTTTTCTTATAACACCGGGAATAACTGTATCATAATTCGATGTCGCGATTGACCCGGCCGATGCGCTGGCGGAAAGGCGCCTGATCCATGTGGCGATTCCTCTGCCGGCGGTTGTTCCACGCCGCCATTGTCACGGTTGGCGTGGTCAGCGTCGTGTTTCTGCTGATCCATATCGTGCCCGGCGATCCGGTGGAAGTGATGCTGGGTGAGTCCGCCGTCGCCGCCGAGCGCACGGCGTTGCGTCACGCATTGGGACTGGACCAACCACTGGCGGTACAGTGGCTGCATTATCTGTGTGGTCTGCTGCGATTCGACATGGGGTCCTCGCTGTATTCGCGACGCGCGATCTTTGATGTGCTTTGCGAACGGTTGCCCGCGACCGTCATACTGGCCGCCGCTGCCATGATAGTGGCTCTCATCATCAGCGTGCCTCTGGGAATATTTTCCGCGCGGCGACCGGGGCGTTCGTTTGATCTTTGCAGCGCGGGATATGCGGCGATGGCAGCGGCGGTACCGTCGTTCTGGCTGGGGCCGATGCTGGTGTGGGTGTTTGCCCTGCAACTGGGCTGGTTTCCGGTCAGTGGCCGCGAGGGCGGCGCCTCACTGGTATTGCCGGCGTTGACACTGGGCGTGGGCTTGAGTGTGCCGCTCATGCGCATATTGCGCGGCAGCCTGTTGGAGGTGGCGCAGGAGGATTTTCTGCGCGCGGCCCGCGCCCGCGGTCTGCCGCCGCGTGTCCTCTTCCTGCATTACGCGCTGCGTAATGCCGCGTTGCCGGCGTTGACCGTGTTCGGCCTGCAACTCGGCGCGCTCCTGGGCGGCGCGGTGATTACTGAAACGATCTTTCAATGGCCGGGCGTGGGGTTGCTCACGGTGGAGGCCATCCTGCGGCGCGACTATCCCATGCTGCAGGGCTGCGTGCTGCTCATCGCCGTCATCTATGTCGGCGTCAACATGCTCGTCGATCTGGCCCATGGCGCGCTTGACGAGCGCGTGCGCGCGTCTTCATGAAGCGTGAACTGGCGGCCTACGGCATCTTGCTCGCCTGGGCCGGCCTCGCGCTTGCCGCCGGTCTGCTGCCGCTCGAACCCAACCACATTTATCTCGACAGAATATTATCCACGCCCGGGGCAGGCGCCTGGCTGGGCTATGACGATCTGGGGCGGCGCGTGGCGGATCGCCTGCTCCTCGGCCTGCGCGCCTCGTTGGCGGTGGTGGTGATCGTGGTGCCGGTGTGCGCGGTGTTTGGCGCGATGATCGGTATGACGGCGGCATGGAGTGGGGGGACATGGGATCGGCTCTGCATGGGGTTCATCGACCTGACGCTGGCGTTCCCGGGCCTGCTGCTGGCACTGGCTCTGGCCGCGGCGCTGGGGCCGTCGCTCTCCAACGTGGCGCTGGCCCTGATGCTGACCGGCTGGGTGGGCTATGCGCGGCTGGCGCGCGCGCAAACACTGGCGTTGCGGGATCGGGAACACGTGCAGGCGGCGCGGGTGGTGGGCACGGCGCCACCGGTGATCTGGCGGCGGCACGTGCTGCCGCTCATCGCCATGCCGCTCATCATCGAAGCCACGCTGGGCGTGGGCGGCGTGATCGTGGCCGAAGCGGGGCTCTCGTTTCTGGGCCTGGGCGCGCGGCCGCCGGCCCCGTCGCTCGGCGGCATGATTCGCGACGGCACGTATTACATGCTGGTGGCGCCGCATCTGCTCGTGGCCCCGGGCATGACGCTGCTCCTGATTGTCGCGGCGGTGAACGAGATCGGTGAATCCCTGCGACGGCGGCTGGATGTGCGCGCCGTCATACGGCAATGACCCTGGGGCCGCTCATGATCGATCTCGCCGCTCCGGCGCTCTCGCCGGAGGAGCGCGCCTGGCTGGCGCATCCCCTGATCGGTGGCGTGATCCTGTTCACGCGTAACTATTCTAATCCGGCGCAACTGCTGGAACTGACCGGCGCGATTCATGCCGCGCGCCATCCACCGCTGCTGATTGCCGTCGACCACGAGGGCGGTCGCGTGCAACGGTTCCGCGAGGGATTCACCCGCCTGCCGGCCTGTGCCCTCCTGGGGAAACGCTACGACGCTGATGAGACCACCGCGCTGCAGGAGGCCACCGCCTGCGGCTGGGTGATGGCGGCGGAACTGCGGGCGGCCGGGATCGATTTCAGTTTCGCACCGGTGCTGGATCTGAACCGGGGCGTAAGCGGTGTAATCGGTGATCGTGCTTTTCACGCCGATCCGAATACCGTGGGCGCGCTCGCCTATGCCTTCGTGAAGGGCATGCGCGAGGCCGGCATGGCGGCGGTCGGCAAGCACTTTCCCGGACATGGCGCGGTGGCGGCGGATTCGCATCACGCCGTGCCCGTCGACGAGCGCGAACTGGAGCGGATTTTCCACAGCGACCTGCGCCCCTTCCAGCATCTGATCCAGAACAATATCGAAGCGCTGATGCCGGCGCATGTGATCTACACGCGCGTCGATGACAACCCGGCGGGATTTTCCCGCATCTGGTTGCAGGATATTCTGCGCCGGCGGCTGGAGTTTGACGGCGTGATCTTCAGCGATGACCTCAATATGGCGGGCGCGGGGGTGGCCGGTGACATCACGCAGCGCGCAGTGGCCGCCCTCACGGCGGGTTGTGACATGGCGCTGATCTGCAACAATCCCGCGGCCATCCGACAGCTGCTGACGGAACTCAAGATCGAGATGTCCCCATTGTCGCGCGCCCGCTTGATGCGCATGCACGGCCGGGCCGCCCTCTCACCACCTGCGTTGCAAGTATCCGAACGCTGGTTACAGAATACCCGCCTGCTGGCATCGCTGATGCCTGCGCAAATGGATCTCGATGACAATGCCGCTTGAGAAAATTGCAAATCGATTGCAGCGTATGCTCATCGTATTATTGCTGACATTCAGCGGGGCGATCCGCGCAGAGGCGGAATTGCAATGTCCGCTGCGTCCGCCGGACAAGCCCGCTCCCATTGCGACCGTTTCCCACCCTCGAGGCCTGCTGTGGGAGATCAAACGCGCCGATGCCAGACCCAGTTACATCTACGGCACCATTCATATCAGCGATGAGGACGTGCTCAAGCTCGCGCCGCCGGTGGAACGGGCCCTCGACCACGCCGATAGCTTTGTCATGGAGGCTTTGTTCGACGAACAGGCGGCGTCCGCTTTCACGCACCTCATGTATACCGACGACAACACGCGGCTGGAAAAGCAAGCGGGCTTGGCCCTCTTCAAGCGCGCCAGCACGCTGCTGGAACAGTACGGCATCATAGGTTTGGCCGCGCGCCGCATGAAACCCTGGGCGGCCTTCCTCATGTTGAGCCAACCCGCCGGCGAGCAAGGCGTGCCGCTGGACCTGGCGCTGATGACGCGCGCAAGCAGTCATGGCGCACAAGTGTATGGCCTGGAAAGCATCCAGGAGCAGGCCGACGTCTTTGGCGCCATGCCGCTTTCTGATCAGTTGACGTTGTTGCGCGACACGGTCTGCGGGTACGACGAAGTACAGCAGGAGCTGAGCCGCCTGAAGGCGCTCTATCTGGCGCGCGATCTGGCCGGCATCAAGGCGATGGAGATCAACTTCGAGCAGGATAACGATGAATTATCCAGGAAGGTCGCACGCCGGCTCATCACCGAGCGCAACCGGCGCATGGTGCGCCGCCTGCGGCCGCGGCTGAACGAGGGCAACACCTTTATCGCCATCGGCGCCCTGCACCTGCCAGGTGACGACGGTGTGCTGCGCCTGCTGGAAAGGCAGGGCTATACCGTCACCCCGTTGTATTAAGCCACGTTGTCGGGACTGTCGCGGCCGGCTTTTCGGCGAGTCACGGCATCGTTTATATATTCAAATTAGTAATAACAATATTAAAATATATTCTTTTAAAGAATATATGTTCCTCTCTAGAATGCCCGCACTGAATCACACCCGGTGCGGGAGCGAGGCCATGGCTTTGGTTGCACATGACAGGCAGGAGGACGCTTCGTCGGAGGTCATCGTCAAGCAAATCCTGGACAGCCTGAAGGGGCTGCGCTACGGATCGATCGAACTGATCGTACATGACGGGCAGATCGTCCAGATTGAGCGCAATGAAAAATTGCGTCTGGATTCGCCCACGCGGAGTGCGCAGTGAGAAACAGCGTTTAGTTTTTTTCATCCTCCTGAGACGCCTGGGCGGATTGGTAATATCCGCCCCATTTTCTCTTCAGGAGCGGGCGACAGGCGAACCAGACCGACCAGATCACTGGAGGCTAATGCCATTACCATAACAACTTGATACGAACCGACCGGATGACCGGAGGTGTACATGAAAACATTGCCGACAAGGAGCAATACCCATGAAACACCCACGGCTTTCCGTCTTAAGTCTCGCGGTGGCGGGCGCTCTCCATCCCGCGTTCGCTCCCGCCGCCACCACGCAGGAACTTGAAAAGCAATTACAGATACTCGCCCGGAAGGTCAAGGAGTTGGAGGGCGCGCTTGCCGAATCCAAGAAGGTCGAAGCGGCGAAGCCGGCAGCATCACCGGCGCAAGTCCAGGAACTTGATCAAAAGATCAAAGTGCTGGAGCGCAAACAGGATATCGCCGAGGCGGAGGCGGTCGCCAAGAAGAAAGAAACCCCGGCGTTCAAGGCCGGTCCCGGCGGCCTGGTGTTCAGTTCCGCCGATGGCGATTTCTCACTCAAGATCCGCGGCTATCTGCAGGCCGATTCCCGTTTTGCCATGGATGACACCCGCACGGGTACCGGCAACGGTAACATCACTGACACCTTCCTGCTCCGTCGCGTGCGGCCGATTTTTGATGGTACGGTCTTCAAATATTATGACTATCGCATCATGCCGGACTTCGGCACCAATGACGTGACCAACAATACGGTGCTGCAGGACGCCTATATCGAAACCAATGCAAACCTGTCGCCGCTGGCAAAATTGCGCATCGGCAAGTTCAAGGGGCCGATTGGTTTGGAACGTCTCGCCAGCGCCACTGACATCAAATTCGTCGAGCGCGGCCTTCCCACCAATCTCGTGCCCAATCGCGACATCGGCATCGATCTGAACGGTGAACTGTTCGACAAATCGGTCAATTACTCCATCGGCTATTTCAACGGTGTGGCGGACGGCGGCAGCAACGGCGATCCGGATTTCACCGATGACAAGGAATTCGAAGGCCGCATTTTCGCGCTGCCTTTCAAGAACGCCTTCAGCCCTTTGCAGGGTCTGGGTCTAGGCATTGCCGGCAGCGTGGGCGATCAGAATGGCGCCGCCGGCCTGCCCAGCGGCACCGGGCCCATACCGGGCTACAAGTCGCAGGGCCAGGCAACGATATTCTCCTATCTGCAGGCAGGCACCGGACCCATCACCAATGCAGCCATCGCGGCGGGCGGGCATTACCGCATCTCGCCGCAGGGTTACTACTACTGGGGGCCGTTTGGTCTGCTCGGTGAATATGTGGATTCCACGCAGCGGGTCAGCCGCAATGATCCGACCAGCAAACTCACCGACAGGCAGTCGGTCGGCAACGATTCCTGGCAGATCGTGGCGTCGTACGTTCTGACCGGCGAGGACAATGGTTACAAGAGCATCATCCCGAAGAACAAGTTCGATCCGTTCAGTGGCGGCTGGGGCGCGTGGGAGCTTGTGGGTCGTTATGACGAACTGGACGTCGATGACGACGCTTTTACAGGTATCACTCCCTCAACCGGTACCACAGCGGCCAAGCTGGCAGCGCGTCAGGCCACCCGCCTCGCCAATCCCTTTACCTCGGTCACCGAGGCGTGGGAATGGGGGATCGGCGTGAACTGGTATCTCAACTCCGCCGTCAAGCTGGCTGCCGATTACGAGCAGACGGATTTCAAGGGCGGCGGCGGCGTTGAAGGTGGTGGCGCCGAGAAACTGACTTCGACACCGGACAACCGCGAGACGGAAAAGGTGTTCTTCACCCGCGTCCAGCTCTCGTACTGACGCTTTCATCCCGACTTTTCATCATTATTACCAAGGAGTGCTTAACATGATTGGCAAGATATTTCTGCTTGTCCTGAGCCTGACGGTGGGTGTGCTCGCATTTACCCATCCGCTCAACGCGGCAGCAGGAGATGTGACACTGCTCAACGTGTCCTACGATCCCACGCGCGAACTCTACATGGATTTCAATCAGGCCTTCGCCAAATACTGGAAGCAAAAGACCGGCGATACGGTCACCATTAACCAATCGCACGGCGGCTCCGGCAAACAGGCGCGCTCGGTCATTGATGGGCTGGATGCCGATGTGGTGACGCTGGCGCTCGCCTACGACGTGGACGCCATCGCCGAGAAGGCGGGTCTGTTCCCGAAGGATTGGCAGAAACGATTGCCTGACAACAGTTCACCCTATACCTCCACCATCGTATTCCTGGTGCGCAAAGGCAACCCGAAAGGCATCAAGGACTGGGGTGATCTCGTACGGGAGGGGGTTTCGGTGATTACCCCGAATCCCAAGACCTCCGGCGGCGCGCGCTGGAATTACCTCGCCGCGTGGGCTTATGCCAGGAAGAAATACGGCGGTGATGACGCCGCCAGGGAATTTCTCGCCAAACTTTACAAGAACGTTCCGGTACTGGATTCCGGCGCGCGCGGTTCCACGATCACGTTCATCGAGCGTGGCATCGGCGACGTGCTGATCTCTTGGGAGAACGAGGCCTATCTCGCCGTCAAGGAACTGGGCAAGGGCCAGGTCGAGATCATCATGCCGTCGCTCAGCATCTTGGCTGAGCCCCCGGTGACGGTGGTCGACAAATTTGCCGCCAAGCACGGCACCAGCGAAGTCGCCAGGGCCTATTTGGAGTATCTCTACAGCAAAGAAGGGCAGGAAATCGCCGCTAGGAATTTTTACCGGCCGCGCGACCCCGAAATTGCCGCGAAATACGCCAATCAGTTCCCGAACATACCGCTGGTGACAGTTGATCAGGACTTCGGCGGCTGGAAAAAGGCGCAGCAGACCCATTTCAACGACGGCGGTGTCTTCGACAGGATCTATCAACCCGGACGCTGATCCATGTTCCAAGCACGACAACACAATGTGCTGCCGGGTTTCGGCCTGGCGCTGGGCTTCGCGCTGCTCTATCTGTCGTTGATCGTGCTGATCCCATTGAGCGCGACCTTTCTGAAGACGGCGACAATGAGTTGGGATCAATTCTGGCAGGCGGTGACGGCACCGCAGGTGCTCGCCTCCTACCGCCTCAGCTTTGGCGCCGCCTTCATCGGCGCCCTGATTAATGCATTTTCAGGTTTGTTGGTCGCCTGGGTCCTCGTGCGCTACACCTTTCCCGGCAAGCACGTCATCGATGCCTTGGTGGACCTGCCGTTTGCCCTGCCGACCGCGGTAGCCGGCATCGCACTGGCGGCGGTCTACGGGCCCAATGGCTGGATCGGTGGCCTGCTGGCCCTGCTGCATATCAAGGTCGCGTACACGCCGCTGGGCGTGATCGTGGCGTTGACCTTCATCGGCCTGCCGTTTGTCGTACGCACTGTGCAGCCGGTGCTGGCGGATCTGGATCCGGAAATCGAAGACGCGGCGACCAGCCTCGGCGCCAGCCGCTGGCAGGCCTTCGTGCGCGTGCTGCTGCCCAGTCTGGCCCCGGCCCTGCTGACGGGATTTGCACTGGCCTTTGCGCGCGCCGTCGGCGAATACGGTTCAGTGATCTTCATCGCCGGCAATGCCCCGATGGTCTCCGAGATCACCCCGCTGCTCATCATCACCAAACTGGAACAATACGATTACGCCGGCGCCACTGCGCTGGCGGTGGCGATGCTGGCCATGTCATTCGCGCTGCTGCTGGCCATCAACGGATTGCAGTGGTGGAGCCGGCGGCGCAGCCGCTGATCAGGACGCCGATTCCATGTCCACCGTCGCCGCGCTTGCTGTTGCCGCCCCACGGGAGATCGCCCGGCCCGCCAGCGCCGGGCCCGTCGTCCTGCGCCGGCTTTTGATCGCGCTGGCCCTGACCTATCTCGGCTTTTTTCTGTTCGTGCCGTTGGCCGCCGTCTTTACCGAGGCCCTGCGCAAAGGCTGGACAGTCTATCTTGCCGCCATTACCGAGCCGATGGCGTTGGCCTCGATCAAACTGACGCTGATCGCGGCCGGCATCGCCGTGCCGCTCAACATGATCTTCGGCATCGCCGCCGCCTGGGCCATCGCCAAGTTCGATTTTCGCGGCAAGAATCTGCTGACCACCTTCATCGACCTGCCCTTCGCCGTCTCGCCGGTGGTGTCCGGGCTCATCTATGTGCTGCTGTTCGGTCTGCAAGGCTGGTTCGGGCCGTGGCTTGCGGACCACGACATCAAGATCATCTTCGCCGTGCCGGGAATCGTGCTGGCGACGATCTTCGTCACCTTTCCCTTTGTTGCCCGCGAGTTGATTCCGCTGATGCAGGAGCAGGGGCGGGAGGAGGAGGAAGCGGCCGTCGTTCTCGGCGCCTCCGGCTGGAAGACCTTCTGGCGCATCACCCTGCCCAACATCAAGTGGGGGCTGCTCTACGGCGTCATTCTGTGCAACGCCCGTGCCATGGGCGAGTTTGGCGCCGTGTCGGTGGTGTCCGGCCACATCCGCGGCCTCACCAACACCATGCCTCTGCACGTCGAAATCCTCTACAACGAATACAACTTCACCGCCGCCTTCGCGGTCGCCTCGCTGCTTGCCTTTCTCGCGCTGGTGACGCTGGCACTGAAGAGCCTGATCGAATGGCGCACCCGCCAGTTACAGGATATTGAGATACAGGCCTCAAAGGGTGAATTGGCATGAGCATCGAAATTCGCAACGTCAGCAAGAATTTCGGCAGGTTCTCGGCGCTGCATGACGTCAGCCTGACCATCCCCACCGGCGAGTTGACGGCGCTCTTGGGGCCGAGCGGCTGCGGCAAGACGACGCTGCTGCGGATTATCGCCGGCCTGGAAATCCCCGACCGTGGCAGCGTGCATTTTCACGGCGCAGAGGCCACCTACCTGCACGCCCGTGACCGCCAGGTGGGCTTCGTATTTCAACACTATGCGCTGTTCCGGCACATGACCGTGTTCGAGAACGTTGCCTTCGGGCTGCGCGTGCGCCCGCGTGCCACGCGCCCCAACGAGGAACAAATACATGGGAAGGTTCATTCACTGCTGAAACTGGTGCAACTGGACTGGCTGGGACACCGCTACCCCGCGCAGCTCTCCGGCGGGCAACGCCAGCGCATCGCGCTGGCCCGCGCGCTGGCCGTCGAGCCGCGGGTGCTGCTGCTCGACGAACCCTTCGGCGCGCTCGATGCACGGGTGCGCAAGGAACTGCGGCGCTGGCTGCGGCGGTTGCACGATGAGCTGCACGTCACCAGCGTATTCGTGACCCACGATCAAGAGGAGGCGCTGGAGGTGGCCGATCGCGTGGTGGTGTTGAACGAGGGCAGTATCCAGCAGATCGGCACGCCCGATGAGGTCTATGACCATCCGGCCACGCCGTTCGTTTACCATTTCCTCGGCGACGTGAATCTGTTCCACGGCCGCGTGCATCGCGGGCATGCCCACATCGACGATGTCGAGGTCGAGTTGGATACGCACGCCGACACAAAGGACATGCCGGCGCAACTGTACGTCCGACCGCACGAAATCGAGGTCATCCGCAAACTCAATGGCAAGGGCGGCATTGAGGTCGTGGTGCGTGACGTGCGTCGCTTCGGCGGCCGCGTGCGGCTGGAACTGGAAAGAACCGACGGCAAGGGTGGCATCGAGGCGGAGCTGTCGCGCGACCAGTATCTCGCCGATAGCTACGCCCGGGGCGAACGGGTCTACGTTCGTCCGCGCAACCCGCGGGTTTTCATAGACGCCGGCTGCCCCCTCCAGACCCGAAGATATTCTATACTTGGAAACATCACCCCAAACGAAACAGATGCGATACGCAGGAGGTGAACCATGTCACTACGCATAGGCGATGAAGCGCCGGACTTTACGGCGGAAACGACGGGGGGAAAGATCAGCTTTCACCAGTGGATTGGCGACGGCTGGGCCATCCTGTTCTCGCATCCGAAGGACTTCACGCCGGTGTGCACGACCGAACTCGGTTACATGGCGAAGTTGAAGCCGGAATTCGCGCGCCGCAACTGCAAGGTCATCGGCCTGAGCGTCGATCCGGTCAGCGATCACAAGGCTTGGGCGAAGGACATCGAGGAGACGCAGGGGCACACCGTCAATTATCCGTTGATCGGCGATACCGATCTCAGGATCGCGAAACTCTACGACATGCTGCCGGCTGAAACCGCGGGCGGCGCGCAGGGTCGGACGCCGGCCGACAACGCCACGGTGCGCTCGGTGTTCATCATCGGTCCGGACAAGAAGATCAAGGCCATGCTGGTCTATCCCATGACCTCGGGCCGCAATTTCGACGAGGTGCTGCGGCTGCTGGACTCCATCCAGTTGACGGCGAAGCACAAGGTCGCGACGCCCGTGAACTGGAAACAGGGCGGGGACGTCATCATCGTCACTTCCGTGAAGGACGAGGAAGCGCGGCAGAAATACCCCGGCGGCTGGAAGGCGCCCAAGCCTTATCTTCGGATCGTGCCGCAGCCCAAGTAGCGCCCGGTGTCTTCCGGAACGGTGGGCTCGCCGGTTTGCACGGGCGCTCCCTTTTGTGCGGCGCTTGCGTTACTCTATTCCCCCACTCTATGCGCCTTGCCTTCATCAAGATGCACGGCTTGGGCAACGATTTCGTCCTGTTCGACGCCCTCAATCAACCCCTGTCCCTGCAACCGGCGCAGGTGCGGCGCATCGCCGACAGGCACTTTGGCGTGGGCTGCGATCAGGTACTCTTGATCGAACCGCCGCACAACGGCGAGGCGGACGTGTATTACCGCATTTTTAACGCCGATGGCAAGGAGGCGGAACACTGCGGCAACGGCGTGCGCTGCGTGGCCCGCTATCTGCGCGATGCCGGCCGCGCCCGCGGCGACGAACTGGTGTTGCAGACGGTCAACGGCGAGGCGCGCGTGCATCTGGAGGCCGGCGACCGGGTGCGGGTCAACATGGGCGCACCGCGTTTTGCCCCGGCGGACATTCCATTCATCGCGCGCGAGCGCGCGCCGCGTTACGACATCGATGTTGGCGGCCAGAGGATGACAATAGGCGCGGTGTCGATGGGCAATCCGCACGCGGTGCTGGCCGTGGATGACGTCGATCAGGTGCCGGTGGCCGCGCTGGGCCCGCAGTTGGAGCGCCATCCGCGTTTCCCGCAAGGGGCGAACGTCGGCTTTCTGCAAGTTCTCGATCCCGGCCATGTCCGATTGCGCGTCTTCGAGCGCGGCGCCGGCGAGACGCTGGCCTGCGGCACCGGCGCCTGCGCCGCGGTGGCCGTCGGGCGTTTGTGGGGGAAACTGGAACGTGAAGTGGACGTGCAATTAAGGGGCGGGCATCTGTCCATTGCCTGGGACGGAGAGGGCAAGCCGTTGTGGATGACCGGCCCGGCCGAGCGGGTATTTGAGGGGCACATTGACCTATGACCACATCATCTTCTGACACGGAAACGACGCTCCCGGCGCCGGAGACTCACAGCTCGGTCGCGGAGTATCTGCGCAAGCACCGGGATTTTTTCGTGGAACACCCGGAACTGTTAAGCGATCTGATGATCCCGCATCCCACGGGCCCGGCCGTGTCGCTGGTGGAGAAACAGGTCGAGTTGCTGCGCGATGAAAACCGCGAACTCAAGGCCCGCTTCCGCGAACTGGTCGGGATCGCCCGGGACAATGAGGAACTGGCGCGCCGCCTGCACCGGCTGACGCTGAAGCTGGTCGAGGCCGAATCCATCGATCAAGCGCTGGACGTGCTTTACCGGGATTTGCGCGCCGATTTCGCCGCCGATCGCGTATTGGTGCAATTATTCGCCTCGGCCATTTCCGGCGTGGCGCGCGCCGAATTTGTCGGCCGCGGCGCGCCGCAGCGGCAGGCGTTCATCGATGCGCTGATCGAACGGCGGCCGCAATGCGGCCGCCTGCAAAAGCATCAGTACAAAATCGTGTTCGATGCCGACACCGCGGAAGCGAAAGGATCGGCCGCCGTGCTGCCGCTATCCGGCAAGACCTGGGATGGTGTGTTGGTGATTGCCAGCCACGACACGCGCCGCTATCACCCGGAGATGGGCATCGATCTCCTGGCGCACGTCGGCGATGTCGTCAGCCTGATCCTGCAACCCTGGATAGCGTCCTACGCCTCGCCGCCGGCGCCGGGGGACTGATTGTCGGATAAAACCGACGATGCCGGCATCCGCGATTTCCTCGCCACGCTGCCGCATGCCTCCAGGCATACCCGCGACGCCTACCGGCGTGATCTGCTGGCGCTCGACGCCCACCGTTCGCGCGTTGGCGTGACTCACTGGCGCGACTATGGCGCGCATCATTTGCGCGCCTTCGTCGGCGAACAGCACCGCCGGGGGATCGGCGCGCGCAGCCTGCAACGGCGCCTGTCTGCCGTGCGCGCCTTTTATCGTCATCTGTTGCGCCGTGGCGAGGCGGCGCACAATCCCGCTGATCTGGTACGCGCCCCGAGGACTTCGCGCCATCTGCCCAAGGTGCTGGACGTGGATCAGAGCGCGCGGCTGATGGAACTGCCGGCAAAAGACGATGTGCTGACCGTGCGTGATCGGGCCATGCTGGAATTGTTATATGGCAGTGGTCTGCGCGTCTCCGAGTTGGTGGGTCTGGATTTGGATGATCTCGATCTCGCCGATCGCCAGATCAGGGTGTGGGGCAAGGGGCGCAAGCAGCGGCTGGTGCCCGTGGGCCGGCAGGCGATGGCGGCGCTGAAATCGTGGCTGGTCCACCGCCGGAAAACCGCCGCGCCGGAGGAACGCGCCATTTTCATCAATCATCGCCGGCAGCGGCTGGGCGTGCGCGCGGTGCAGGCGCGGCTCAGGCAGTGGGCGCAGCGGCAGGGGTTGGACACCCATGTCCACCCGCACATGCTGCGGCATTCCTTCGCCAGCCACTTGCTGGAGTCTTCGGGCGATCTGCGCGCCGTGCAGGAACTCCTCGGCCACGCCGACATCAGCACCACGCAGATCTACACCCATCTCGACTTCCAACATCTGGCGAAGGTGTACGATTCAGCCCATCCCCGCGCCCGTCGCCGCTAGCAGATTGCTGAAAAACTACTGCGGAGCCCGTCTGCGTCGTTACTACTCGCTCGAAAGCTCGCCGTACTAGCCTGTACTGTCTCGCTTCCTCGCTCGTAGCGCCTAGCAGCCGGGCTTCCTCGTGACGTTTTTTAGCAATCTGCGGAAGTCCCTCCTATCAGATTGATTTGAGGTTAGAAGGGAACCTGAGCGGCTGGTGTAAAATGCCTATCGAGAATCACTGGAGTTTGGGCATGAAACAATTTCACGGGACGACGATCCTGTGCGTACGGCGGCCGGGCGTGGTGGTCATGGGCGGCGACGGCCAGGTGTCGCTGGGGCAGATCGTGCTGAAAGGCAACGCCCGCAAAGTGCGCCGTCTGCATGATGACAGGGTGCTCGCCGGGTTCGCCGGCGGCACGGCGGATGCATTCACCCTGTTCGAACGCTTCGAGGCCAAGCTGCAGAAGCATCAGGGCAATCTCACGCGCTCGGCCGTCGAACTGGCGAAGGACTGGCGCACCGATCGTATTTTGCGCCGCCTCGAAGCCATGCTGACCGTCGCCGACCTCAGCGCCCTGCTCATCATCTCGGGCAACGGCGACGTCGTCGAACCGGAGGAGGACATCATGGCCATCGGGTCCGGTGGTCCCTATGCGCAGGCGGCGGCACAAGCGCTGGTACGCCACACCCAGATGGATGCGCGCGCCATCGTCGAGGCGGCGCTGCGCATCGCCGGCGACATCTGCGTGTATACCAACACCAACCTCACCATCGAGGAGCTGCGCGGCTGAGTCCGCGTACTCTTTCAGGAACAACCAGTGTCCGCGCTGACGCCCGCCGAGATCGTCGCCGAACTCGACAAACACATCATCGGCCAGGATGCCGCCAAACGCGCGGTGGCCATCGCGCTGCGCAACCG
>DATJVC010000028.1 GCA_035501935.1 Gammaproteobacteria bacterium
GCGATGGACAACATCCGGCAGGCCAGTGCGCAGAACGCGGCGGGCACCAAGCAGGCGGAGAGTGCGGCCCACAATCTCAATGAACTGGGGCAGAAACTGAAACAACTGGCGGAGCAGTATCAAATGTAGACGATGCATGACCGTAAAAATGGAAGGGGCGAAATCATGGAACACTTGGCAAGCCAAAGTAAGAACGCCGCGCTGATCGGTGGCCGGTGGTGGCATCAGACCGCAACCTGTATCTTTCTGGTTGGAATTACCGGCAGCGCCGGCGCCAATGCCATCGATCAAGGAACCTCCGCCGCTGATCTTTCGCGCATGTCGATCGAAGATCTCGCCAATATCCAGGTCACCTCGGTATCGAAGCGGCCGGAACCCCTAAGCAATGCCGCCGCATCGATTTATGTCATCACGGGTGATGATATCCGCCGTGCCGGCGCCACCAGCCTTCCGGAGGCTTTGCGGCTGGCACCGAACCTGGAGGTGGCGCAGAAAAACGCCCACGACTGGGCGATCACGGCGCGTGGATTCAACACCGATCTGGCCAACAAGCTGCTGGTCCTGATAGACGGGCGAACCGTATATACGCCGCTTTTCTCCGGTGTCTTCTGGGATCGGCAGGATTATCTGCTTGAGGACATTGACCGCATCGAAGTCATCAGCGGCCCCGGGAGCACGCTGTGGGGCGCCAATGCCGTCAACGGCGTCATCAACATCATCACGAAAAGCGCAAAAGACACGCAGGGCGCCTATCTGGAGGGCGGCGGCGGATCCGAACTGCAGGGTTTCGGCGGCGGCCGTTATGGCGCGAAGCTCGCCCCCGACGTTTATATCCGGGGCTATGGCAAATATTTCGACCGCGATAATGAAGTCCTGACCAACGGGAAAAACGCCTCGGATTCATGGAACATGGGCCAGGGCGGCTTCCGTCTCGATGCGGAGGTGTCTCCGCAAAACAATCTGACCTTGCAGGGTGATTATTACGATGGCGACGAAAATCTCGCGACCGGCGGCGATGCCGGCGTAAGCGGCAACAATATTCTGGGCCGCTGGTCGCACACTTTTTCCAGCGGCTCCGACATGAGCCTGCAGTTTTACTACGACCGCACGCACTTGTCCGATCCAACCCCCGCATCTGTCGCCGGCCCGCTGGTGCTGGCCCCCCCCGGCGTATTGAAGGACGACCTCGACACCTACGATGTCGATTTCCAACATCGCCTCCACCTCGGGGATCGCAACAGCATTGTCTGGGGTCTCGGTTATCGCTTCACATCCGATGTGGTCGGAAACTCGCCGGGCCTGGCGTTCATCCCTCCGGTTCTGGAACACGATTTGTTCAGTGGATTTGTACAGGACGAGATTGCGCTTTGGGACAGCCTGACCTTCACCCTGGGCACCAAGGTCGAGCACAACGACTATACCGGCTTTGAATTTGAGCCGAGTGCGCGGCTGGCATGGACATTCGCGGAGCGACAGACGCTGTGGGCGGCGGTTTCGCGCGCGGTGCGGATACCTTCCCGCGTCGATCGGGACGAGCGGCTGCCCACTCCCAACTTTGCCCCGTTTATCCAGAATCTACTGATTGGCGGGGCGGATTTTGCCTCGGAAACGGTGATTGCTTACGAATTGGGTTACCGTGCCCAGCTGGGCTCCAAGGTCAACGCTTCCGTTTCCGGTTTTTACAACGACTACGACAATATACGCAGCACAAGTCTCACGCCCGTCACCGTCTTCCCGCTGTTCTTCGAGAATAATCTGAAAGGCGACACCTATGGATTTGAGTTCAGCGGCACCTATCAGGCGCTGGACTGGTGGCGGCTGCGTGTCGGCTACAACCTTCTCAAAGAGGATATTTTCGTCAGGCGCGGGCGGACGGATTTCAACAATGCGTTCAACGAAACGGCCGATCCGCAACAGCAATTCTCGCTGCGCTCTTCCATGGATCTGCCATACAGCACCGAGCTGGATGTAGGATTGCGCTGGGTGGACGAACTGCCGACCAACAACTCGGGAATAATCGTCACCGTGCCGGATTACGTTGAAATGGATGCCCGTCTGGGCTGGCGTCTGACCAAGAACATAGAACTTTCCATTGTCGGGCAGAATCTCCTGCATGATCATCATCAGGAATACATCATTTCAAGTCCCAATCCCAGCGAGGACATCCAGCGCGCCGTATTGGGAAAGGTCTCATTGCGTTTTTAGATCGGCGATTATTCATCCTCATCGGGCGTCATGAAAATTTTATGAAAGTTCTGACTCCACTGCCGCGCGTGATCCACCGTCTGCCTCACGTGCTGGCCATGTTTATGGCCGCTTCTTTCTTTTGGGTTGCCGGAATACCGCGGGTGGTGGCTGCGACGGACGCCGGATCCCTGGAGTACGCCGTGAAAGCGGCCTATCTCTACAAGTTTGGTTTTTATGTCGAATGGCCCAGCACGGCGCTGCCCTCGCCAACCAGCCCGATCAATTTGTGTGTCATTGGCGAGGATCCGTTCGGCACGGCGCTCGATACGGCGGTGCACGATCAAACCATCAACGCCCATCCAATTGTCATCAAGCGGTTGGAATCCATCGGGCGCGACTCCGGCTGCCATATTCTGTACATCGGCGGCATGGAAATACAACGAGTGAGCCAGATCATCGATGCAGTCCGTGGCAGCGGCGTGCTCACCGTGACGGACATGCAGGGATCGGGAGCGATTTCGGGCATCGTCAATTTCGTGATCAAGGATGACAGGGTGCGCTTTGATATCGACGAGGACGCCGCCTCCCAGAACGGGCTCGCCATCAGTTCGAAGTTATTAAGCCTTGCAGTTAACGTCAAACAAAAGTCGTCCAAGGAGATCCGCCAATGAGCCGGTTGCTGGACATACCCATTCGCGGAAAGTTGATTCTGATAAGCGTACTCGCAAGCGGGATAGCCTTGCTGCTGGCCGGCTCGATTATTGTCGCCTACGAAAGCCGCATTTACCGGGAACAGAAGGCCCGGGAAATTTCGGTGCAGGCCGAAATCGTCGCGGCGAGTGTGACGGCTTCCCTGGTGTTCAACGATTCCAAGGCGACCCAGCAATATCTGGGCGCGCTCAATGCCAATCCGGAAATCACTGCAGCCGGCGTGTACGCTGTGGACGGCACTCTCTTCGCGAGCTATTCCCGTCCGGGGGCGCCATCGCAGCCGCTGCCTGCAAAAAGAGATGTAACCCCCAGTCAGAAATTCAAGCACGACGAATTGACGATCTCCTGGCCGGTAAAAGAAGGTCAAAACGAGGTGGGCAGTGTCTTGCTGCGGGCAAGCGTGGAACCGCTGGCGTCGCGCCTGACACGCTATGGTGAAATTATTCTGCTGGTGATGCTGGGATCACTTCTGTTCACCATCCCGATCTCGATGCGGCTGCACGCCACCATCTCCAATCCGATTCGTGAGATCGTCAACGCCGCCCGGGAGGTTGCCGCAGGCAAGCTGTCGGTAAAACTGACGATGCAACGACGGACGGATGAGATTGGGGTACTGGTGGAAACCTTCGGACGGATGCTGGAAAACCTGCGGCGGATAACGCGCCAGATCGGCGACGGGGCACAACTGCTCGCATTATCGGCAGGTGAAATATTGTCTTCCGCGACGCAGATTGCCGCGAGTTCCGCGCAGACGGCCACGGCGGTGACCGAGACCACGACCACGGTGGAGGAGGTCAAGCACACGGCGCAGTTTTCCAGCCAGAAGGCCCAATATGTTTCCGAAACGGCGCAGAAAACAGCGCAAATCTCGCTGGCCGGCAAAAAGTCAACGGAAAAATCAATTGAAGCAATGCATAAAATCCAGAAGCAGGTGGAGTCCATCGCGGACAGCCTGATCAGACTGAGCGAGCAGAGTCAGACCATCGGGGAGATCATCGCCACGGTGAATGACCTGGCCGAGCAATCGAACCTGCTGGCGGTGAACGCGGCGATTGAGGCGTCCAAGGCCGGGGAGCATGGCAAGGGATTCACGGTGGTGGCGCAGGAGATCAAGAGTCTGGCCGAACAATCCAAGCAAGCCACCACGCAAGTGCGCGCCATCCTCGCCGACATACAGAAGGCGACGGCGGCGGCGGTGCTGGCGGCGGAGCAGGGCAGCAAGGCGGTGGAAACCGGGGTGCGGCAATCTGCGGAGGCCGGTGAGGCGATACGACTCCTGGCGGACAGCACTGTAGAAGCGGCCCAGGCGGCGTCCCAGATCGCAGCTTCAGCACAGCAGCAGTTGACTGGGATGGATCAGGTGGCGCTGGCGATGGGCAATATCCACCAGGCAAGCGAACAGAATGCAATAGGCACCAAACAAGTTGAATCCTCCGCCCATAATCTTAATGACCTCGGGCAGAAGCTGAAATCGGTTGTCGAGCAATACCGG
>DATJVC010000029.1 GCA_035501935.1 Gammaproteobacteria bacterium
CATTCGTCTTTTCCAAAGCGCAAGCAAGCTCCATTGTTTGTCGCGTTTCGTTGTCGTAGCCGCTCAGATTTGGGATGCTTGTGGGTAAGTCCTGCTTCGTCTGAGCGGTCGTCGGCTCACTGAAACAGGCAGTGAGGAAAACGCAGATCGCTGAAAGCAGCCATGACTTCGATACCATAGCTTTACCCCTCCCGAATGTCCGCGTTGGGTCGCTTTGTGTCTTTACACTACCGACATACATTTATTCGACGGCCTGTCTACATAGTGTCTACATCACTGCATAGTTTTCCATCGGTACTACATAACTTATTGATTTAATGGTGCCGGCGCGCGGACTCGAACCGCGGACCTACTGATTACGAATCAGTTGCTCTACCGACTGAGCTACACCGGCAAGGTACGGCGGATCAGTTTGCGGTTGCGGGACGGTTTTGACGGATGCGGACGATGACTTCCACGCCTTCCGCGACAGTGCCGGCGGGCGGCTCCGGCAGTTGGCTGATGGCGCAGTCGGCGGCGTCAAAATCGATCAGGCTGCCGTCGTCCACGTTGTAAAAGTGGTGGTGCGGCTTGGTGTTGGAGTCGTAGAACACCTTGGCCGGGTCCACGATCACCTCGCGCAGCAGGCCCTTCTCCGCGAACAGGCCCAACGTGTTGTACACGGTGGCCTTGGACACGGCGGTCTCTCCGCCTTCGCGGATGTGCGCCAGCACCTGATCCGCCGACATGTGCTGGTGCTGGGAGAGCATCAGCGCCGCGATCTCCACGCGCTGCGACGTGGGCAGGATGTCATGTTTCTCAAGCAGTGCCGTAATCAGTGCCTTGTCCATACGGGTTACCCCGAAGCCGGTTGTAGATTGATAAGTATAGCTTATGCCGCCGCCGGACAGTATGCATGCGGATCCACGGCCGGCCGTCGCCCCAGCAACAGGTCCGCCAGCAGGCGCGCGGAACCGGGCGCCAGCGCGTAGCCGTGACGGTGATGGCCGCCGGCGATATACAGGCCGGCGATGGCGGGATGGGCGCAGATGAGGGGCAGTTCGCGCGCCAGCGCGGGCCGCAATCCGGCCCATTGCGACATGACTTTTGCCTGCGCCAGTTCGGGCAGGACGCTGGCCGCGAAATCACGCAGCGAGCGCGCCACCGCCGGCGTCACGGTTTCATCGAAGCCCACTTCCTCGGAGGTCGAGCCGGCGAGGATCAGGCCGTCGCGGCGCGGGATGAGGTAGTTGCCGCCCCTGAGTACGATGGTCGCAAGCCGGGGACGATCCGGCCGCAGCAGCAGCATCTGTCCGCGCACGGGCCGGATATGGGGCAGGGCGGAGGCCACGGGCAGGAGGCTGCTGGTCCAGGCGCCGGCGGCCAGCACGACACGCTCCGCCGCGCATTCGCCCGCCGGCGTCGTCACGCCGGCAATGTGGCCATGCTTGATCACCACGCCTGAGACCTGCGTGCGTTCCAGCAGAACCACGCCCTGCTTGGGCAGGGCGAGCCGCAGCGCGCGCAGCAGACGCGGATTGCGCACCTGCGCCGCCTCCGGCAACCATACGCCTCCGGCCAGATCAAGGCCGGGAGGCGCCTGCTCGCAGGCCGTTGCGGGAGCGGCCTGTATGCCGGCGGCCCCGGCCCAGGCCAGTGATGCCGCAACGGGCGCCGCGTCCGCGATCAACATGCCCGAGGCGATCCATTCCGGGTCGAGGCCGGTTTCCTGATGCAGCGCCTTGCAGAGCACCGGCCAGAGCTGCTGGCCCTGCGCCACCAGCGGCCAGCCCGATGCCGGGAAGCGCCAGGGATGCATCGGCATCAGCATGCCGCCCGCCGCCCAGGAGCAGCCCCGCCCGCCGGCCTCGTTGCGTTCGATGAGCGTTACTTTCGCGCCGGCGGCGGCCAGCTCGCGCGCCGCCAGCATGCCGATGATTCCCGCGCCAACGATGATGCACTTCATGAGGGCGCTTGCAGGGGATGCTGCTGAAAGGTCGGATGTGCCGGGAGACGCATTCCCGGTGTTGCTGCGTTTGAAAAACTTTCAGGTTCAGGAGACGGCGCGGGCCAGCTCGCGCGGCAAGCTGAAGACCACCTGTTCGCGGATGCCCGGGGCTTCGCTGATGGCATGCCCGCCCCATTCCTTCAGGCGGGTCACCACCTGCTCCACCAATACTTCCGGCGCCGAGGCGCCGGCGGTGACGCCCACGCGTTTTTTGCCGTTCAACCACTCGCGCCGGATTTCGTCGGCGCTGTCGATGAGGTAGGAGGGGATGCCCTGTTTCTCGGCGATTTCCTTCAGGCGCGTGGAGTTGGAGCTGGTCTGCGAACCCACCACCAGGATGATGTCGCATTCCTTGACCAGTTTCTTCACCGCGTCCTGGCGGTTCTGGGTGGCGTAGCAGATGTCCTCCTTCTTCGGCCCGACGATGGACGGGAAGCGTTCGCGCAACGTGTCGATGATCTCGGCGGTGTCGTCCATGGACAGGGTGGTCTGGGTGACGAAGGAGAGAAATTCGGGATTCTTCACCTTGAGGTTCTTCACGTCATCGACGGACTCGACCAGGTACATGCCGCCGCGGCCGTCACGGCGGTGATACTGGCCAATTGTGCCCTCGACCTCCGGATGGCCGGCGTGGCCGATGAGGATGCACTCGCGGCCTTCCTTCTGGTAATGGCCGACCTCCATGTGCACCTTGGTCACCAGCGGGCAGATGGCGTCGAACACGCGCAGGTTGCGGCGCGCCGCCTCGTTGCGCACGGACTTGGCGACGCCGTGGGCGCTGAAAATGACCGTGGCGCCGTCGGGCACCTGATGCAATTCGTCCACGAACACCGCGCCCTTTTCGCGCAGGCCGTCGACGACGTATTTGTTGTGCACCACTTCATGGCGCACGTATACCGGCGCGCCGTACAACTCCAGCGCGCGCTCGACGATGCCGATGGCGCGATCCACGCCCGCGCAGAAGCCGCGGGGGTTGGCTAAAATTATTTCCACGAACGCATTATCCCACAGTATGTGTTGCCACCGTAAGCATCAGTCGAAACCTGTGTTCCGCGCCGTGTCCGGCGGGTCCCGGAACGCATCGATGAGCAACAGGGCCACGCCCAGGGTGATGGCGGAGTCGGCCAGGTTGAAGGCCGGGAAGTACCAGTCCTGATAATGTACCTGGATGAAATCCACCACGTAACCCAGCCTGCTCCGGTCGATTAAATTTCCCACGGCGCCGCCCAGCACCATGGTCAGCCCCAGCGGCAGCAGGACCAGCCGGCGTGGCAGGCGCCTCAACCAGGCCAGGATGAGCACCGCCACGCCCACGGCCAGCGCCATGAACAGCCAGCGCTGCCAGCCGCCGGCCTCGTTCAGCATGCTGAAGGCGGCCCCGGCGTTGTGCAGCAGGGTGATGTTGAAAAACGACGTCAGCACCATTCGTTCCTGGAGCGCAAAGTACACACCGATCTCGTGCTTGCTCCACTGATCCAGCAGTACGACGACTACTGCAAGCGTCACCCAGCGCCTCATGAACTTATTTCCCATGCGCGTTCACGCGTAACGGCGTTCTTCGCCCGGCCCCTCGACGTTGGTGACGCAACGGCCGCACAGCGCCGGGTGCCTGGCGTTCGCGCCGACGTCGCCGCGCTGGTGCCAGCAGCGCGCGCACTTGGGATGTTTGGAAGGCGAAACGAGAATCCACAGCCCCTCGATGCCCGCCGCCGCGACGGCATCCGCCGGTTTCTCCGCGATCGGATGCAAGCGGGTGTCGGAGACGATGAATACAAACCTCAATTCATCCTCCAGTTTCGACAGCAACGCCTGCAATTCCGGGCTGCAATAGAGATCGACCTCCGCCTCCAGCGCCTTGCCGATGCCGCCCGCGACGCGCAGCTTTTCCAGTTCCCCGGAGACCGCCTCACGCACGCGCAGCAGCTCATTCCAAAAGGCGGGCGGAAATGTCGCGTCGGGTTTCCGCGGCGGGGTGTCGTACCACGTCTCCAGAAACACCGAGGCGCTGCGCTTGCCCGGCATGTAGCCCCATATTTCCTCCGCCGTGAAACTCATGATCGGCGCCAGCCAGCGCGTCATGACCTCCAGGACATGATGAATCGCGGTCTGCGCCGAGCGCCGCGCCAGGCTGTCGCGGCGGCAGGTATATTGCCGGTCCTTGATGACGTCGAGATAAAAGCTGCTCATCTCCACCACGCAGAACTGGTACACCTGCTGGTAGATGAGATGGAATTGATAATCCGCGTAGGCGGCGGTGATTTGCCGCTGCAATTGCCGGGCAGTGTCCACGGCCCAGCGATCCAGCGCCAGCAACTCGTCGAAGGCGACGCTGTGACTCGCGGGATCGAAGTCGCCAAGATTGCCGATCAGATACCGCGCGGTGTTGCGGATGCGGCGATAGGCCTCCACCACCCGTTTCAGGATTTCATCGGAGATCGAGAGTTCGCCGGAGTAATCGGTCGCCGCCACCCACAGCCGCAGGATCTCGGCGCCCAGCGTGTCGGAGACTTTCTGCGGCGCGATCACATTGCCCTTCGACTTGGACATCTTGTGGCCGCCGCCATCGACGACGAAGCCGTGCGTCAGCAGCGCATCATAAGGCGCGCGCCCGTCCAGAGCGCAGCCGGTCAGCAGCGAGGAGTGGAACCAGCCGCGGTGCTGATCCGAGCCTTCAAGGTAAAGATCGGCGGGCCACTGCCGATTGCCCGGGCCGCGCAGCACGCTCCGGTGCGTGACGCCGGAATCGAACCACACGTCCAGCGTGTCGCTGATTTTTTCGTATCGCGACGCCTCGCCGCCGAGCAGTTCCGCCGCATCGAGCTTGAACCACGCCTCGATGCCTTCCTTTTCCACCCGCTGCGCGACCTGTTCCAGCAATTCCAGTGTGCGCGGGTGCCGATCGCCGGTGTTTTTGTCGAGGAAGAACGGGATCGGCACGCCCCAGTTGCGCTGGCGGGAGATGCACCAGTCGGGGCGGTTGGCGATCATCGCGTGCAGCCGCGGCTTGCCCCAGTCCGGGTAAAAGCGCGTGGCCTCGACCGCCGCCAGCGCCTGCTCGCGCAGCGTCGGGCCGCTGCGCGTGTCGAGCCTGTCCATGCCGACGAACCACTGCGAGGTGGCGCGATAGATGAGCGGCGTCTTGTGCCGCCAGCAGTGCATGTAGCTGTGCGTGATTTCGCTCTCCGCGAACAGATTTCCCTGCTCGCGGATTTTATCGATGATTGCGGCGTTCGCCTTCCACACGTTGAGGCCGCCGAAGAACGGCAGCGACCCGGCGAAGCGGCCGTTGCCCTGCACCGGCGCGATGATGTCGTCGGTCTTGATGCCGTAACGGCGGCCGGACTCGAAGTCGTCCATGCCGTAGGCCGGCGCGCAATGCACGATGCCGGTGCCGGTGTCGAGGCCGACGTATTCCGCCAGATACACCGGCGCGTCGCGGTCGTAAAACGGATGGCGAAAGCGCATATGTTCGAGAGTCGCGCCCCTGGCGGTGCCAAGCACGCGGCCCTCCAGGCCGCAGCGGTACAGCACCGCGGCGCGCAATTCCTCGGCGAGCAGCAATATTCCCCGGGACGTCTCGACGAGGGCGTATTCGAAGTCCGGATGCACGTTGAGCGCCTGATTGGCGGGGATGGTCCATGGCGTGGTGGTCCAGATCACCGCGTACACCGGCTTGTCCGGCAGCTTGGCGAGCTTGAAGGCACGCGCGAGTTTGCCGCGTTCGGATTCCGCCAGCGGGAATCCGACGTCGATCGCGGGGGATTTTTTGTCCTGATATTCGACCTCGGCCTCGGCCAGCGCGGAGCCGCAGTCGAAACACCAGTTGACCGGCTTCAGGCCGCGATAGACATAGCCGCGCTCCACCATTTCACCCAGCGCGCGGATTTCGTCGGCCTCGGTCTGGAAGTTCATGGTCTTGTAGGGATGCTCCCAGTCGCCGAGCACGCCCAGGCGGATGAAGTCCTTTTTCTGCCGCTCGATCTGCTCGGCGGCGTAGGCGCGGCACAGCGCGCGCGCGCGGTCGGCGGCCAGCTTTTTGCCGTGCAGTTTTTCGATCTGGTGCTCGATGGGCAGGCCGTGGCAGTCCCAGCCCGGCACGTAGGGCGCGTCGAAACCGGCAAGGGTCTTCGATTTGATGATGATGTCTTTCAGGATTTTGTTGACGGCATGGCCGATGTGGATGTCGCCGTTCGCGTACGGCGGACCGTCGTGCAGGATGAATTTTTTCCGCCCGCGACAGACATCGCGGATGGCCTGATAGAGATTCATCTGCTGCCAGCGCGCGATGATCTGCGGCTCACGCCCGGGCAGGTTGCCGCGCATCGGAAAATCCGTCCGCGGCAGGTTGAGCGTGTCCTTGTAGTCCCTGTTGGTCTTGTCTTCCACGATCCGTTCCCTTATCCCGTTCCCGTTGCGGCCAGCACCCGCCGCGCCTCCTCCGCGTCCCGTTCCATCTGCGCCTGCAGGGCCTGCAGCGATGGCAGCGCCATGTCCTCGCGCAGCTTGCGCACGAATTCGATGCGCAGATGGCGGCCGTAGCAGTCTTCGTCATAACCGAACACGTGCGCCTCCATGACCGTGTGCGCGCCGCCCACCGCCGGACGCGTGCCGACATAGGCCATGGCCTTTAGCGCCCGCGCCTTGAGCCCGTGCACGCGCGCGGCAAAGATGCCGGACACCGGCGCCGCGTGCCGGTGCAGGTCCACGTTCACGGTCGGGAAGCCCAGCGTGCGGCCGCGCTTCTCGCCGTGCATGACGCGGCCTTCCATCGAGTAATAACGGCCCAGCCACCGGCGCGCCTGTTCCATGTCGCCCGCGGTCAGTGCGTCGCGCACGCGCGAACTGCTCACGCGCACGCCGTCGAGCATGAAAGTCGCCGCCGCTTCGACCGCAAAACCGTTGCGCTCGCCCACCGCCCGCAACAGGGGATAATCGCCGGCGCGGTTTTTGCCGAAGCGGAAATCATCGCCGATCACCACGCCACGCAGCTTCAGCCGCCGCGCCAGGTCGCCCGCAAAATCCTCCGCGGACAAACCGGCAAGCGCGGCATCGAAGCGCAGCGCCAGTGTTTGATCCACGCCGTGTTCGCCCAGCAGCGACAGTTTTTCCCGCAAGCGGCACAGGCGTGCCGGCGCGGTTCCACCCTGAAAGTATTCGCGCGGCTGCGGTTCGAAGATCACCGCCGTCGCCAGCGTCCGCAGGCGGCGCGCCATCGCACCGAGCTGGGTGAGCACCGCCTGATGGCCGCGATGCAGCCCGTCAAAATTACCTATGGTGGCCACGCACTCCGCCGCCGGAGCGCGCGGGCCGCGCAAGCCTCTGATTACTCGCATGGAACCGGTTTCGTCCGCGTAAAAACGAATTATACCGGCGGGCGGGTGGAGGTCATATCCCTCAGGCGCCAGCCCAGGCGCCACAGCACCATCACGTAAATGGCGGTGGCCGCGGCAATCCAGCCGCCCAGGTTCGCGGCGCGCAGCCACGGTGACCACGCCGACCAGCGATCCAGCTCACCGCGACCGACCAGCAGCACCACCGCCATGATGGCGTTGGCGATGAGCAATTGCCTTGCCAGCCGCGCCCATCCCGCCGTGGGCCGATAAACGCCGGCGCGGTGCAGGCCCCGGTAAAGCATGCTGGCGTTGAGGAAACCCGACAGGCAGGTGGCCAGCGCCAGACCGACGTGGCCGACGCCGAGTCGCGACAGGGGATAGATGATGATCAGGTTCATCGCCATGTTGCTGAACATGGCGATGAGGCCGATGCGCACCGGCGTGCGCGTGTCGTGGCGCGAGTAATATGCCGGCGCCAGCACCTTGACCAGCGTGAAGGCGATCAGCCCCGGTGCGTAGGCGGTGAGGGCGTAGCTGGACATCAGCACGTCGTGCTCGGACATGCGGCCGTACTGGAACAGCGTGGAGAGCATCGGCGCCGCGAACAGCATCAGGCCCAGGGCCGCCGGAATGGTGATCACGCACACCCAGCGCAGCGCCCAGTCGAGCAGTTGCGAGAATTGCGCGGTGTCGCCGTCGGCGTGCTGTTCCGACAGCGACGGCAGGATGACCGTCGCGAGCGCGATGCCGAACACGCCCAGTGGAAATTCCAGCAGCCGATCGGCGTAATACAGCCATGAGACGCTGCCGGTTTGAAGGAACGAGGCCAGCAGCGTGTCGAACATCAGATTGATCTGCGCCACCGAGGCGCCGAACACCGCCGGCCCCATCAATTTCAGGATGCGCCGCACGCCGGGGTCATGCCAGGCCACCACCGGCCTGGGCAGCAATCCGAGTTGTTTCAGGAACGGCAGTTGAAACGCGAGTTGCAGCAGCCCGCCGATGGATACGCCCCAGGCGAGCGCCACCACCGGCCGGGCGAAATGCGGCGACAGCAGCAGCGCCGCCAGTATGAGACTCACGTTGAGAAACACCGGCGTGAAGGCCGGGATGCTGAACCGGTTGTATGTGTTGAGAATGGCGCCGGCAAAGGCGGCGAGCGAGATGAACAGCAGGTAGGGGAAGGTGATGCGCAGCATCACCGCCGTCACGGCGTATTTTTCAGGCTGGTTCAGGAATCCCGGCGCGAATACGGCCACAAACAGCGGCGCCGCCAGCATGCAGACGACGGTGACCAGGAACAATACGCTGGCGAGCGTGCCGGCCACGCGATCCACGAGCATCCGCACCTCGTCGTGGCCGCGCTGGGTCTTGTACTCCGCCAGCACCGGCACGAAGCCCTGCGAGAAGGAGCCCTCGGCAAACAGGCGGCGGAAGAGGTTGGGAATGCGAAAAGCGACGAAGAACGCGTCGGCGTACAGGCTCGCGCCGAACTGCCCGGCGATGACCATGTCGCGCGCGAAGCCGAAGATGCGCGACACCAGTGTCATCGAGCCGGTCGCGGCGGTGGATCGGAACAATCGGGCGCTCAGGGCGTGACCTCGCGTAAGTTTGATATGGGGGGAGGGGACAAAATGGCGCTTGATTCAGGTCTCAACGGCAGCCAATGATACCTGATTGACAAATACTGCTGAAACCCGCATATTTGCGCGCCATTTTTGTCACTCTGGATAAGCCCATCCGGGGCTTCCCAGAGTTCGGAAGGCAAAAACGCGGTTTTTACCTTCCTCCATTTTTAATGACGAAATCATCATTAAAAATGGCAGTGCGTCCCTGCACTGCGGAACCTCCGGCTTACGCTGAAGATTCCCTTGTTCGAGTTTAAAATTATTTGGAGTCAGTACATTGGCCAACATCAAATCCGCCCGCAAGCGGGCCCGTCAGTCGGTGAAACGCCGGCTGCACAACGCCGCCCGCCGTTCCGAGTTGCGCACCACCCTCAAGAGCGTAGTGCGCGCCATCGATTCAAAGAACAAAAAGGCTGCGGAAGCCGCCTATAAAATCGCCGAGCCGCTGATCGACCGGCTGGCCGCCAAACGCCAGATCCACGACAACAAGGCCGCGCGCCACAAGCAACGTCTGACCGCCCGCATCCGCGCCCTGGCCTGAGATATCTCCGGCCATTCGTAAATAAAAACGCCGCATTCAGTGCGGCGTTGTTGTTTGTGTGAACGGCCTGTTAGGTTAATACCAGGTTGTCGCGGTGTATCAGCTCCGGCTCGAAGGCGTACCCCAGCACCGATTCGATCCTGTCGCTGGCCAGTCCCTTGATCGCGCGCGCCTCGACCGCCGAATAATTCGTCAGGCCGCGCGCAATCTCCCGGCCCCCGGTGTCGAGGCAGGCCACCAGCGCGCCGCGGGCGAAATCCCCATCGACGTCCTTGACTCCGACCGCGAGCAGGCTGCGGCCCTGTTCGCGCAATACCCGCACGGCACCGGCATCGAGTATCAATTTCCCCTGTACCTTGAGGCCGCTGCCCAGCCACTGCTTGCGCGCCGCGAGCGGCGCCTCGGTGGGGGTCAGCAGCGTGCCCAGGGCCTCGCCGGCCGCCAGCCGTTTCAGCACATCGACCTCCTGACCGGAGGCGATCACGGTCGCGGCACCCGAACGCGCCGCGAGCTTGGCGGCGCGCACCTTGGTGCGCATGCCGCCACGGCCCCACTGGCCGCCTTCGCCGGCCATCGGCTCCAGCGCCGGATCGCCGGCGCGTGCTTCCGGGATGAGCCTGGCATCCGGATGCCGGCGCGGGTCCCTGTCGTACAGTCCGGCGATGTCGGTCAGGATCACCAGCACGTCCGCCTCAATCAGGTTGGCCACCAGCGCCGCCAGCGTGTCGTTGTCGCCGAGTTTGATCTCCTCGGTGGCGACGGTGTCATTTTCATTGATGACCGGGACGACTTGCAGTTTGAGCAGCGTCCGCAGCGTGCTGCAGGCGTTCAGGTAGCGCTGGCGGTTGGCCAGGTCCTCGTGCGTCAGCAACACCTGCGCCGTGCGTATGCCGTGGCGCTTGAAACCCGATTCATAGGCCTGCACCAATCCCATCTGGCCGACGGCCGCCGCCGCCTGTAATTCATGCAGCGCGTGCGGCCGTTGCTTCCAGCCCAGCCGCGCGACGCCTTCCGCAACCGACCCGGAGGTGACCAGCACCACTTCGTGGCCCTCGCGCAATAATGCCGCCGCCTGCGCGACCCAGGCGTCGATGGATTCCGCGCGCAGCCCCCGGCCTTCGTGCGTGGCGAGCGCGCTGCCGATCTTGATGACCCAGCGGCGGCAGGCGCTCAATTGTTCGCGGGTCTTCATGAGGTCTGTTCCTTTTCGGCCCTGCCCGACTGTTCCAGATACGTTTGCACCTTGCGCATCAATTCCATGCAGCCTTCGCCGGTCAATGCCGACACGGCGTGCACCGGCCCTTTCCAGCCGGCGTCCTTCACGATCTTGCGGCAGTGCGCCCTGCGTTCGGACGGCGCCAGCAGGTCGATCTTGTTCAACACCAGCCAGCGCTCGCGCTTCGACAGTTCCCGACTGTATTTCTTGAGCTCATTTTGCACTGTTTTGAACTCGTGCGCCGGATCGCGGCCGGGATCGACCGTGCTGGCGTCCAGCAGGTGCAGCAGCAGCCGCGTGCGCTGCACGTGGCGCAGGAACTGGACGCCCAGGCCCGCGCCCTCGGCGGCGCCCTCGATGATCCCCGGTATGTCGGCGATGACGAAGCTCTGATCCGCGCCCGTGCGCACCACGCCGAGGCTCGGATGCAGCGTCGAGAACGGGTAGTCGGCCACCTTGGGCCGCGCCGCCGACACCGCGCGGATGAGCGAGGACTTGCCGGCGTTGGGCATGCCCACCACGCCGACGTCCGCCAGCAGCCGCAATTCCAGCTTGAGATCGCGCGCCTCGCCGGGCTCGCCCGGGGTGGTTTTGCGCGGGGCACGGTTGGTGCTGCTCTTGAAATTCATGTTGCCGAGGCCGAAACGTCCGCCGCGCGCGACCAGCAGCCGGTCGCCGGATTTGGTCAGATCGCCCAGCGATTCATCGGTGCCGGTGTCGTACACCACGGTTCCGATCGGCACCCGGATCAACAGGTCCCCGCCGGCGCGGCCGGAACATTGCTTGCCCATGCCATTGCCGCCGCTCCTGGCGCGGAACAGGCGCTCGTAACGGAAATCCACCAGCGTGTTTTTGCCCTCGTCGGCGATGAGATAAATGCTGCCGCCGGCGCCGCCATCGCCGCCGTCCGGCCCGCCGCGCGGGACGTACTTCTCGCGGCGGAAGCTCATGCAACCGTCGCCGCCCTTGCCGGCCTCGACGCGGATGATCGCCTCATCAATGAATTTCATCGTAGGACCTGTCTCAAAAATCCGCGCATGTGCGAGACGCGCCCCCCACAAACAAAAAACCCCGTCAGCGACGGGGTTTTTATGGTGAAGTGAGTAATGGCCGTCAGGCCGGACGGACATTCACATAAGTACGGGCCTTGTGTCCGCGTGTCGTGAACTCGACGTGGCCGTTTACCTTGGCGAACAGCGTGTGATCGCGGCCGAGGCCGACGTTCTCGCCGACCCGGTATTGCGTGCCGCGCTGGCGCACGATGATGTTGCCGGCCTTCACGGCCTCGCCGCCGAAATGCTTCACACCCAGCCGTTTTGCCTGGGAGTCGCGGCCGTTGCGCGTGCTGCCGCCTGCCTTCTTGTGTGCCATGACTGTCTCCTGTTACCGGGGCGCGGTTTACCCGCCGGCCTGAATCTTGGTGATCTGCAGCGTGGTGTAGTGCTGCCGGTGGCCCATCTGCTTGCGGTAATGCTTGCGGCGGCGGAACTTGATGACGCGGATCTTCTTGCCGCGGCCATGGCTCACGACCTTGGCGGACACCTTGGCGCCCGCAATAACCGGCGCGCCCACCGCCACCTTGTCGCCGTCGACGATCATCAGCACCTCGCCGATGTCGACGCTGGCGCCCGCCTCGGCGGGCAGCAATTCCACCTTCAGGGTATCGCCCTCGGCGACCTTGTACTGTTTGCCGCCCGTTTTAATCACCGCGTACATAACTCTTTAAACTCCAAAGTGTTTCGGCCATCGAACTCAAATCAAGGGGCGCGATTCTACGGAATTCAGTGACCAAACACAACCCACATGCAGTCCGCCTGTCGGGGCGCCCCGGGGTGTTATTCTAGTGGCAATTATAGAGCCGGCGGGACGGTCACTATCTTGATGCAGATACCGGCGAATATTCTTTATCTTGAACGCCGGCATCCGGGCCTGCTCTCTCTGTTGGCAGCCGTTGCCGATTATTTCCACCGCCCCTACGAGGAGTTTGGTTTAAATGTCGCCACTATTGTCGAAAAGATGGGGGTTGAGCGCATCTCTGTTTCCTGTCGGGAGCTTGAAGCTTGTGGTATCCTCCCAAATTTGAAGATCAGTGGCGATAGGCAGACGGCCGCGCTGTGGCGCTGGCCGCTGTTCAGCGGCATTCTGTACGATATCGTCGGTTTTGCCCCGCCGGATGCAATCAATGTATGTGACTGGCTCCCCCCGCCAATCCGCAGCGAAGCCGATCATCATGACCGCGAAACGCGGCTGCAAACGGCCACCGCATACTGGCAACGCGCACTGTGCCTGACATTCCCCGAGCTCTATCTGAACCCTTTTCTGCCACAGGATGGAAAAAAGGAACTGCTGGGCTGCGATCTCGGCTGCGGCTGGGGTCGTGCGTCACTGAGCCTGCGCGATTACGTGAACAGGCATCTCGTCGGCTGCGATTACGGTGCCGATGACCTGCGGCGGCTGACGGGATTCGCGGACCGCGCGGGGATCGCGGAGCATGTCAGCGTTCATCGCGGCAATGTCACCCGCCTGCCTTACGCCGATGGCGCGTTTGATTTCTTTCTCGTGTTCGACGTCTTTGAGCATTTGAGCGATGCCTCGCTGCATGCGTGCATGAGCGAGATGCTTCGCTGTGCCAGGGAGGGGACGATTATGTATGCGGAGATCCCGCTGCACGATTTCTGCCCGGCGGTGACACATATCCAGGATTTTTCACTGGAACGGGTCGTGAAGTTATTCGAATCGCACCAGGCCCACCATCGCTCGTTCCGGCTGGTTCATCATCTTGAAATATTGCCGAGCCACTTTACCTTCCGTATCGAGCGGAGGGCGCCGGCAGCGCCATGATTCAGGGGAATCCTTCAAGAATTTTAACAGATGCCGTTCGTGCCGAGGTATCGAAGCATGAACAAATCACCAGCTGACATTCGCCCTTCGATATTATCCAGACTTGCCGCCGATCGCGCCGTAAAGTGATATTCTAACAACACTCATGCGCGCCAAAGCCCGTACGACCGCCGTTCATGGTTTGAGCCCCATTCCTGTTTCCGAAAGCCAGGGGCTGGAGGAGGTGCGTGCGCTGCTGGCCCCGGACATGGCCGCAGTCAACCAGTTGATCGAAGCCTCACTCTATTCCGAGGTGCCGCTCATCGACAAGCTCGCGCACCACATCATCAACAGCGGCGGCAAACGATTGCGGCCGGCCATCGCGCTGCTCGCCGCGCGCGCCTGCGGTTACCGGGGCAGCCAGCATGTCACGCTCGCCGCCATCGTCGAATTCATCCACACCGCGACGCTGCTGCATGATGACGTGGTGGATGCCTCGGAACTGCGGCGCGGGCGGCAGACAGCCAACCACCTGTGGGGCAATTCGGCGTCCGTGCTGGTCGGAGATTTTCTTTATTCACGGGCGTTCCAGATGATGGTCGGCGTCAACGACATGCGCGTCATGTCGGTGCTGGCCGATGCCACCAACACCATCGCCGCCGGCGAGGTCATGCAGCTCGCCAATCGTCGCAACCCGGACACCACGCGCGAACAGTATTTCGCGGTCATCACCGCCAAGACCGCCAAGCTCTTCGAGGCTGCCGCGCAACTCGGCGCCGTGCTGACAGGGCGGGGGATGGGGGTGGAGGCGGCGCTGGCGGCCTATGGCAGGCACGTGGGCATCGCCTATCAGCTCATCGATGACGTGTTGGACTACAGCGGCTCGCCGGAAGTGTGCGGCAAAAACGTTGGCGACGATCTGGCCGAGGGCAAACCCACCCTGCCGCTGCTGCACGCCCTCTGGCACAGCAAGCCTGCGCAGGCGCAGACGTTGCGCACGGCCATCAAGCAGGGTGGACGGGAAAACATCGCGGCCATCACCGCCGCCATCGAATCCACGGGGGCCATCGCCCATGCCGCCGGGCTCGCGCGCACCGAGGCACAGGAGGCGGTGCGATCACTGGAAGTATTGCCGCCTTCCGCGGATCGCGAGGCGCTGCGCGCGCTGGCTGAGTTCACGGTCAATCGCAGTTTGTAGCGAACTGCGGGAACGCCGTACGTCGCGGGCGTGTCTCAGTCTGTGGCGCCGAATGCCGTCGCGTATTGCGATTGATGCCGTATGAGCACTCTGAATCTCCACCAATTGCTGTCGCCGAAATCCATCACGCTGATTGGCGCCTCCGACCATCCCGGCAGCGTTGGCACCGTGGTCATGAACAACCTGTTGCGCGGCGGGTTCAAGGGCCCCATTCATCCTGTCAATCCAAAATATGAGAGTGTCGCGGGCCGGCGCGCCTATGCGGACGTCGCGGCGTTGCCGGAGGTGCCGGAACTGGCGGTAATCTGCACGCCGGCGGCCACCGTGCCGGCGCTGATTTCCGCGCTGGGAGAACGGGGCACGCGGGCGGCGGTGGTTTTGAGCGCCGGATTTCATGAAACCGGTGGCGCTTCTCCAACGCGGCGTGAATTGTTGCTGGCGGCCCAGCCCCACGGTCTGCGGCTGCTGGGCCCGAATTGCATCGGTCATCTGAACCCCCACATCGGGCTGAACGCCAGCTTCTCGCATGTGGACGCCATGACCGGCCACATGGCCTTTATCGCGCAATCCGGCGCGTTGTGCACGGCAGTGATCGATTGGGCCCGCGCCAACGACGTGGGCTTCAGCCACGTCGTTTCGCTCGGCGACATGGTGGACGTGGACTTCGGCGATCTTCTGGATTTTCTGGGCAGCGATGGCACCACGCATGGCGCGTTGCTTTATGTGGAATCGGTGACCGCCCCGCGCAAATTCCTCTCCGCGGCGCGTGCAATCGCCCGCGACAAGCCGGTGATCGCGATCAAGGCCGGCCGCAGCGCGGCCGGCGCCAGGGCCGCGTTGTCGCACACCGGCGCGATGACAGGGAGCTATGAAGTCTTCGAAAGCGCGTTACGGCGCGCCGGCATTGTGCTGGTCGATTCCATCGAGACGTTGTTCGACGCCGCGGAGGCGCTGGCACTGTGCAAGCACCTGCCCGATGGCGATCGCCTGGCCATCGTCACCAACGGTGGTGGGCCCGGCGTTCTGGCCGCCGATGCCCTGATCACACAGGGCGGGACGCTGGCACCGCTCTCGCCGGCCACCATCCAGAAGCTGGATGCCGTGCTTCCGGCGGCATGGTCGAGGGCGAATCCGGTGGATATCGTCGGCGACGCGGATGCGCAGCGCTATCAGTCGGCGCTGGACATCGTGATCGGCGATCCAGATGTCGATGCCGTCATGGCCGTCAACGTCCCCACGGCCCTCGTTTCCAGTGCCGACGCCGGGCAGGCCGTGAAGGAAGTCGCCGTCCGCTCGCCCATTCCGGTATTCGCCTGCTGGATGGGGGAATCCACGGCGGCGGCGGCCCGCAGCGCATTTGAACAGGCCGGGATTCCCGCCTACGCCACGCCGCACGCAGCCCTGCATGCCTTCCTCACCTGGTGCGAGTACCGGCGCACGCAGGAAAACCTGAGCCAGACACCGGTCTGGCCGCCCGAAGACTGGTCGCCGGATATCGCTGCCGTCTCCAGGATTATCAGAGACGCGTTGACTTCCGGCCGTGAAGTGCTGACGGAAATCGAGGCGAAACAGATGCTCACGGCCTATCGTTTCCCGGTCGTGGAGACCCATCACGCCGCCGATGTGGAATCCGCCGTCGCCCTGGCGGAGCGGATGGGTTATCCCGTTGCGCTCAAGATTCTGTCGCGGGACATCAGCCATAAATCCGACGTGGGCGGCGTGGCGCTGGACCTGGATTCCGCACCGGCGGTGAAACTGGCCGCCGAGGGGATGCTGGCGCGTGTCCGGGCGTCGAAGCCGGCGGCGCGCGTGGACGGCTTTTCGATTCAGCGCATGGTCAGCCGCGTCACCGCGCGCGAACTCATTCTGGGCATGACGGTGGACAATGTTTTCGGACCGGTGATGTTGTTCGGTGATGGCGGCACGGCGGTGGAGGTATTGGCTGACACGGCCATTGCCTTGCCCCCCCTCAACATGCATCTGGCGCACGACCTCATGCAGCGCACGCGCGTGTACCGCCTGTTGCGCGGCTATCGCCACCGCGCTGCCGCGAACCTGGAGGCGATAGCACTGAGCCTGGTGCGTCTCTCGCAGATGATTATCGACCGCCCGGAGATCGTTGAAATCGACATCAACCCGCTGCTGGCGGACGAAAAGGGCGTCGTTGCTCTTGACGCGCGCATCCGTGTGCGGCCGGCGCAAGGTTCGGGCGTGCAGCGCCTGGCCATCCGGCCTTATCCGCGCGAGCTTGAGGAGACCCTGACCCTGGATGACGGCGAAAAATTTTTAATCAGGCCGATACGGCCGGAGGATGAACCCGCGCACCGTCGCCTGTTCGAGAAATTGCGGCCGGAGGATATTTATTATCGTTTCTTCAATCACATTCGCGAAATGAGCCACGCCCAACTGGCCCGGTATACGCAAATTGATTACGACCGCGAAATGGCGTTCATCGCCACCCGGACCATCGACGGCGAGGGTGAAACGCTGGGAGTCGTCCGTGCCATCACCCATGCCGACAACACCGAGGCGGAATTTGCCGTCATCATCCGTCCGGACTACCAGAAAAAGGGCTTGGGGCGCGCGCTGATGGAAAAGATAATCCGTTATGTCCGCGAGCGCGGCACGGGGGTGATGACGGGTCAGATTCTCAGCATCAATTATGGAATGATCGCGCTTGCGAAACACTGCGGATTTACCGTCGAACCCTCGCCGGAGGGCGGCGTGGCCATTGCCACGCTCAGTCTTCGTTGATGCGGTCTGTCAAGACGCCGGTATCGTCGTTGAATCCATGAAGGCTATCGCGTACACTGCCCGCCCGCTCTGGCCAAGGCGCTGACCAGGTTTCTCCTTGTCACGCCGGCTCCGCCACCGGGCGGCGATACTGACGTCTTCGGGGTGTAGCTCAGCCTGGTAGAGCACTAGCTTCGGGAGCTAGGTGTCGCACGTTCGAATCGTGTCACCCCGACCAATCCCTCATTTCCCGCACTTCGTCGCGCATGGAAGCCGGACCGCTTGCGCGGTCAAGGTGTCGCACGTTTACGCGGCACATCCTGTGCCGCGCCGCTTGTGCGGTCGCTTCGCGCGTACAATTTCGCTCCCGGCGAAATTGTCGAATCGTGTCACCCCGACCATCCCCCGAATTTTCCGCCCGTAAAAACAAAGACGGCGGGATATCCCGCCGTCTTTAGTCTTGCACGAAGCAGTGGAAATCAATACACGTGAAGCACACCCGTCTCGCCTTGATCGAGGTTTTCCTCTTCCACTTTGACGGGCGGATTGCCGTCATAGATCTTGTAGATCCGGTTCTGCCGGTAAGCCTCGCGGGTGAAGCTGTAGGGATCAAGCGCGGCTTCGTCACGTATGCGCGTGGCATCAAGGAGATTCGCGCGCGTGTTGATGGCGTTCAGGGCGCCCACCGGGAAGGTCACCGCGAAACTGGCGTAGTACAGCGGGCTCAATAATGCGCTGGTAAATAAATCAGGGGCATCGCGCACCGAATTGGGTCCGGCCAGCGGCAGCACGAGATAAGCGCCTTCGCCCGCGCCCCATTTTCCGAAGGTTTGTCCCAGGTCCTCGTCGTGCTTGATCAAGCCGGAACCGCTCGCGGGATCAAACAATCCGCCGATGCCGATCGTGCTGTTGGTGATGAAGCGGCCGGTGTCGTCCCACGCCTGTTTCAGTTTCCCTTGCAGTATGTCGTTGGCGATGACGTTTGGATAACCCATGTTGTCAAAGAAATGCGTCACGCCGGTGCGTATGATCTGCGGCGTGACCTTGACGTACTCCTCCGCCACCGGCTTGATGATGTGCCTGTCAAGGCCGTCATTGAAGTTGTAGAACGCGCGGTTCATGCCCTCAAAATCATCGCCACTGTTGGTCGTTGGATCGGTGTTGCAACCGGCAAGAAACGCAACGATCAACAATCCCCCCGCCCCCACGCCTGTGCGGGCAGCCTGCTTGTCCAAAGTCATCACGCTCATTTCCCCGTAGCCTGCCAAAAAGTTCTTAACTTTTTATTACCGCCCGCGCCATCCGTTGAACCTCACTTGCCGGCCGGCTGGGCATACTTGCTTATCTTATCATTCAATCGGGCAATAAGTGCAGGGTACCCCTCATTTTTAATCACGGCGGTGTAATCGGCGTGTTTCAGCGACAGGTCGCTGACCCCGTCGGCGATGACGTTCAGGATCCGCCATTGGCCATTGTCCGAGGGGCGCACGATATAATCCAACTTGACCACGGTGCCATCCGACTGCACCAATTCGGTTTTGACCAGAATATCCCCGCCGGGCTGCGGCTCCACGCTCAGGGTGCGGAAGGATTCACCCCCATAGCTGTCGAAGCGGGAGGCATAAGTGGCGGTGCTGAGGCGCGTGAAGGTGTCCAGGAATGTCTGATGATCCTGATCGCTTAGCCCCCCCCAATAGCGGCCCACGATGATCTTGGCGATGGCCGGAAAATCAAAACTGCCTTGCACGACCGGCGTCAGATTATCCAGCCGGCCCTGATATCCCAGCTGGCCCGAGTGTTTCATGACATCGATCAGAGCTTCATGAAGCTTTTCAACGACTTGCTTGGCTTCGTTCTGTGGTTGTTCGGCGGCGGCGGGGCTGCTCGGGGCGAACCACACGGCGGCGAGAAAGAGCAGGCTTGAGGACAGGAATTTTTTAAACATCATCGGTGGAAAACGCCTCCATACGCGAAATTAGCATACTGACCATTAGATGAGAATCCGCTGAATAAGTTATGAGGAAGCCGGTAGAGCCACCACAATGAGAAAAAGTTCACAGTTCACAGCTTACCGGCCGTAGATGCGATCCTTCCATAGCGAACGCACCCCCCGGTGATATCGCCAGGCCGAGCTGATGGTCATGGCGAGGAACAAGGCGGCAATGCCGGGCATGGCCAGCGCCCAGAGCGGCGATTGTTGGTAATACCGCAACGTGGGGAGATAGGGGCTGGCGGTCAGGCCGAAGGCCAGCATGGCGGTAGTGACATGCGCGCCCGCCAGCAGCATCGCCGCCGGCAGCAGGTAGACGCCACCCATGAGCAGCGCGCATAAGGCCAGTAACAATGGCGAGTAGCGTAACTGGGTGTACGCGCTGCGGGCCACCATGTCCCAGATCACGTGCAAATGGATGTAGCGGCGCAGGCTGCGCGCCGAATGGGTGAGACCCACCCATGTCCTGCCGCCGGCGGCCTTGATTCTGGACGCCAGCGTGCAGTCATCGATCAGCGCCTCCTGCAGGGCCGCAAATCCGCCGAGATCGTTCAAGGCGCGGGCTTCAATCAGGATGCAGCCGCCGGCCGCCGCCGCCAGCCTGCGGCCCGGCCCGTTGGCGAGCGCGAAGGGATAGAGCATCTTGAAAAAATACACGAACGCCGGCAGCAGCAGTTTTTCCCAGAAACTCACCATGCCCAGATGCGCCATCAGGGAGACCAGTTGCAGTTGCCGATCACGCTGATGGGCACGCAGGGTGGCCAATGTGCCGGGTGCGAGCGCGATGTCGGCGTCCAGCAATAAAATCAACGGTGTTTGCACCAGCCTGCGGCCCTGCTCCAGGGCCCATAATTTTCCGCTCCAGCCCGGCGGGAGCGGCTGCCCGGCGATGACGCGCAGGTTCAATCCGCCTGCGCGGCGGGCAGTCGCCGCCGTCCCGTCCGTGGATTGATCATCAATCACGATGGCCGACAAGTTGCTGCCCTGCGCGGCGAGTGCGTCCAGCGTGCGGCCAATGACCGCCGCTTCGTTGCGGGCCGGGATCAGGACGGTGATGTCGCCCAAATCGGGCGGCTCGGGCGGCGGTGCGGCGTCCAGCCGCTCGTGCGTGGACCACGGCCGCCACGGCAGCAGCCATATCACGAGCCCGGCAATGAATGCGGGCAGTAAAGACAGGATGTCGGCCATGGAAACGAAAAACCCGCATCTACGGACGCGGGCTGCGCGAAGCCTTCCCCCTATAAGATATTTAGTTCTAACCCGCGGCTTGCTGCTTGCTGCTGCCGCAACTGCGCGCCGGCTCGGATTTGATGACGAGCTTGAGCCGTGGCCGGTCTTTCTCATCTTCGTAAGTCGTGGGCGGTTCAGGCGCCATCGGGCCGGAGGTCTTCGGGCCGAACAAGGCGACACGGAGGGCCTTGAGCGGGTTGCGGAAGGTGTCATTGACGGCGGTGGCCTCAAAGCCGGAATGCACCATGCAATTGGCGCACTTCGGATTTCTGCCGGTGCCGTAGTTGTGCCATTCGGTTTCCTCCAGCAGCGCCCTGAAACTGGTGGCATAACCTTCGCCGACCAGGAGATAACAGGGCTTCTGCCAGCCGAAGACGTTGCGCGTCGGGTTGCCCCACGGCGTGCAATGGTAGGTCTCGTTGCCGGCGAGGAAGTTGAGGTACAGGCTCGACTGGTTGAAGCGCCACTTGCGACCGCGGCCCAGATTGAAAATATCGCGGAACAACTGTTTGGCGCCCTGCTTCTTCAGGAACACGTCCTGGCGCGGTGCGCGCTCGTAGCTGTAGCCCGGCGCCAGCGTGACGCCTTCCACGCCCAGCGCCATCATGGTATCCATGAATTCCGCCACTTCCGGGGCATTCTCGCCCTGGAACAATGTGCAGTTGACGGTCACGCGGAAGCCGCGGTGGCGGGCCTCCGTGATGACCTCGATGCACTTTTCATAGACGCCGTCGCGGCAGACGGAGGTGTCATGGCGGTGCTGGTTGCCGTCGAGATGAATCGAAAAAGTGAGATAAGGCGAGGGCGCATACTCGTCCATCTTGCGCTCCAGCAGCAGCGCGTTGGTGCACAGATAGACGAATTTTTTCTTGGCGATGAAACCGCGCACGATGCGCGCCATGTCCTTGTGAATGAGCGGTTCGCCGCCGGCGATGGACACAATCGGTGCGCCGCATTCATCGATGGCGTGCATGCATTCCTCAAAGGACAGCCGCTTGTCGAGGATCTCGTCGGGATAATCGATCTTGCCGCAGCCGGCGCAGGCCAGATTGCAGCGGAACAGCGGCTCCAGCATCAGCACGAGCGGATAGCGGGGAGTCCTCTTCAGTTTCTGTTGAATGATGTACTTGGCAACGCGATATTGCTGGATCAGCGGGACGCCCATGCGGTCAGAGTCCTTTGCGTTCTTTTTGCTGGAGGTTCAACGGATTGCGGTTATTGTATCGTGCATGAATAACAATACTGTAATCTTGCCCCAATGTCGAGCATGGAACGGGGCACATGCACCTTATAAGTCGACAGTTCGGATATGGAGTGCAATTGGTTGCATAGGTTCAATCCTCTATCCATAATGATCGGCCCTTTAGGAACAGGACGCATGCTCGATCCCAACCGTTTCCCGCTGCTTTCACGCATCAACAGTCCCGCCGATCTTCGCCAGATGGGCGAGTCGGAACTGCTGCCGGTGGCCGCCGAGCTGCGCCAATATCTGCTGGAATCGGTCAGCAAGAGCACCGGCCATTTTGCCGCGGGCCTGGGCACCATCGAACTGACCGTGGCCCTGCATTACATCTACAACACCCCGGATGATCGGCTGGTGTGGGACGTGGGGCATCAGGCCTATCCGCACAAGATTCTCACCGGCCGCCGCGATCAGATCCTGTCGATCCGCAAATGGGGCGGGCTGGCGCCGTTTCCCCGGCGCGACGAGAGCGAGTACGACACTTTCGGCGTCGGCCACTCCAGCACCTCCATCGGCGCCGCGCTCGGCATGGCCATCGCCGCGAAGAAGACCGGCAGCAACCGCAAGTCGGTGGCAATCATCGGCGACGGTGGCCTGACCGCGGGGATGGCCTTTGAGGCGCTCAACCATGCCGGCGATCTCGATGCCGATCTCCTGGTAATCCTGAACGACAACAACATGTCCATCTCGCCCAACGTGGGCGCGCTGTCCAACCGTTTCGCCGAGCTGCTCTCCGGAAAGATTTACACGACCCTGCGCGAAGGCGGCAAGAAGGTGCTGGCCGGCCTGCCCTCCGTGCGCGAACTCGCGGGCCGCGTCGAGGAGCACGTCAAGGGACTCATTGTGCCCGGCACGCTGTTCGAGGAATTCGGATTCAATTACTTCGGCCCCATCGACGGCCACGATTTGCCGACCCTCATCCACATGCTGCGCAACCTGCGCGACATGAAGGGCCCGCGGCTGCTGCACATCATCACCAGGAAGGGCAAGGGCTACGCGCCCGCCGAAAACGATCCGGTCAAATACCACGGCATCTCCTCGCCGTTCGATCCGGAGATGGGCATCCAGGCCTCGAGCAAGGCGGCCAAGCCGACCTTCAGCGACGTCTTCGGCGACTGGTGTTGCGACATGGCGGCCAAGGACGAGCGCTTCGTCGCCATCACGCCGGCGATGCGCGAAGGTTCCGGTCTGGTCAAGTTCCACAAGCAGCACCCCGATCGCTATTTCGACGTCGCCATCGCCGAGCAGCACGCGGTGACGCTGGCCGCCGGCATGGCCTGTGACGGCCTGAAGCCGGTGGTGGCGATTTATTCCACCTTCCTGCAGCGCGCCTATGATCAACTCATTCACGACGTCTGCGTGCAAAAATTGCCGGTGCTGTTCGCCATCGATCGCGCCGGTTGCGTCGGCAACGACGGGCCGACGCACAACGGCTCCTACGACCTGAGTTACATGCGCTGCCTGCCGAACATCGTGGTCATGGCGCCGTCGGACGAAAACGAATGCCGGCAGATGTTGTACACCGGCTACACGCTGAATCAGCCCGCCGCCGTACGCTACCCACGTGGCAGCGGCACCGGCGTCGAGCCGCAGAAGGAAATGACGGCACTGCCAATCGGCAAGGCGGAAGTACGCCGCAAGGGCAAGAATATTGCCATTCTGTCATTCGGCACCACGCTGGCCCTGGCGTTCGCGGCGGGCGAGGAGTTGAACGCCACCGTCGTCGACATGCGCTTCATCAAGCCGCTCGATGCCGATTTACTGCGCCAGATCGCCGCCAGCCATGACCTGCTCGTGACAGTGGAGGAAAACGTGGTGCAGGGCGGTGCCGGCAGCGCCGTGAACGAGTTTTTAGCCGCCGAAGGGAGTGCCGTACGCATGCTGAATTACGGGCTGCCCGATCGCCTCATTCATCACGGCTCGCAGGACGACATGCGCAAGGACGCCAGACTCACCAAGGAA